>USAY01000204.1 GCA_900552755.1 uncultured Collinsella sp. | reverse complement strand
TCGGGCACCAGGTTGTAGAACTGGAAGACAAAGCCCAGCTCACGGCGGCGATACTCGCCAAGGTCGGTAGGCTTGAGCACCGTGAGGTCGCAGCCGTCCACCATGATGGAGCCGCCGTCAGCATCCTCCAGGCCGCCGATCAGGTTGAGAAAGGTCGACTTGCCCGAGCCCGAGGGCCCCAGCATGACGCAGATCTCGCCGCGGTTGATGGACGCGTCGATGCCATCGAGTACCGTCAGGCGCGCATCACCGTCGCCGTAGTGCTTTTTGAGATCCTTAACCTGGACGTAGGCTTCCTGCGTTGCCATGGTATCCCCCATTGTTAGCCTTCTGCTACTTTTCTAGGGTAATAGTAAACCCGGGCGAACTATTTTTAAGCGACGTGCGCGAACTATTTTCCAACCTACTCATTGGGGACAGACTTAAATGAGTGAAATCGCTCATTTAAGTCTGTCCCCAATGAGTGGTCCCCAAGTGCCGACATATTGGGACAGTCCCTGCCAGCCCTGCCGGCGAATCGGCAAAGGCTGTCCCCAATGACTAGGTGGCTAGACGCGGGATTTGTTGTGGGCGAGGGCTAGGCCTACGGCGGCGATGGCGGCGGCGAAGAGCACCGTGACGCCCAGGTCGCAGGCGATGTCGCCCAGCGCGGCAGACGTCAGGTCAGAGGTAAGCGCCTTGCCGATCGCGTCGTTCACCCAATACGTCGGCACAAAGTGCGCCACCGTCTGCACGGCCGAGCCCATGAGCGACAGCGGCATCCAGGCGCCACCCAAAAACGTCATGAGCATGCCGAGTAAGTTGCCCACACCGTTGAGCAGCTCCTCGCGCGCACCCAGGCTCGACAGCATAAAGCCAACAGTCAGCGGCGTGCACGCCAGGGCAAACGTTGCCGCCAGCGCCAGGCACACGCGACCCACGCCGACCTCGGCAACCGCGCTGGCAAAGCCCACGACGCCCATCATGCTCGACACGAGCCAGATGCAGACGGTGAGCACGGCGGCGGCCGCGAACACAGCGAGCGAACGCTGGCGCTCAGAGACCGGGCTGGCATCCATGCGGCGCACGCGCTCGGGCTCGTTCATGCCCGAAAACACCAGTCCCACCGACACGATGACCGACGAGATGATCGCGTACGCGCCAAAGTTGAAGTACGACTCGAGCGTGGCGGCGGCCGTCGAGTCGACCTTGACCTGCTCGACCTGGACCTCGGCGCGCTTGGCGGCAGCATGCTCGGCAGCCTTGGCGACATCGCCGTCGGAAGCAGCTGGCTCAAGTGCCGCCGCAGCGCCCGCGAGCGAGATCCAGCGCGAGGCCTCGGCAGACGAGAGCGCCGCCGCCATGGTGCCGGCACCGTAGGTCACATCGAGCTTGGGCAGGGCCTCCCCCGCGCGGGCGGCCGCGACCAGGTCGTTCTCAAACCCCTCCGGGATAAAGAACACGCAGTCGGCGCTGCCCTTGGCGCTGTTGCTCTTGGAGAGCGCGTCCGCGAGGTCGTAGGTGCCGTCGCCGACGCCCGTGACCAGCTCAAATCGCGAACCCAGATGCTTGGTAAGCGCACGCGAAAGGTCGCTGTCGTCGCGGTCGACCACGATCACGTTGGCATCGTAGGGCTTGTACTCGGTGAGCTGCGACGAGTTCCAGCCCACCGAGGCCGCGATGAATACGCCCATCAGCGAGATGAACACCGTGTAGATAAGCAGGTAGAACGGGTGCGCCAGCGCCATGCGAAGCGCGGTCTTAAAGGTGCTCATAGCGGCTCCTTCCAAAGATCAGCGTGGCGGCGGCAACGAACAGCAGCGCCATAAGGACCAGCGCGCCGGCGCGAACGGCAAAGGGACCCAGGTCCTCAAAGAAATACAGGCGGTTGAACATGTCGCAGATGAGCTTGACGGGGTTGAACCAGCACTCGGCCGGGCAGGCGCGGGCGACGTCGTCGGCAAGCGCCATCGCCGGCTCGCCGTAGAGGCCGGCGAACAGGGCGCACGTGGTAGCAAAGCCCGTGAGGATGCCCGACTTGGACGCCTTGCCGCCCTTAACGGGAAGCGTGCCCACAAA
>USAY01000203.1 GCA_900552755.1 uncultured Collinsella sp. | reverse complement strand
AAATGCTGCACCTGCCCGACGAAGTTATCTTTACGTTTGATATGGCGCTCAAGCATATTGAGGTGCTGGGACGCACGGCGCACGATCTGTGCGAATCGGTCATGCTGCGCAGCGTCGGTTCCGCGCCTGCGGGTTTTTCGCGCACCGATTCGCTGGCGGGTATCATGGGCATGACGTTTATCAAGGCGATGGAATGCAGCCGCGCGATGGACGAGGCCATGCTGTGTCGCGGCTTCGCCGGCGTGTATCCGGCGCTTGCACGGAGCGGCTTTGGCTGGCACGATGCGGTTTACGCGGCCGTTGTGGCGTTGCTCGCCGTGTTGTGCGCGGTGCTGTAGCGCGGACGGTCGAACCGTTGATGTGAGTAGGGAAGGGCGACGTTTTGGCAAACGATACGAATAACGCGATGGGTGCGAGCGGTGCTGCCGGCGCCGAGGTCACGCCGCTCATCGAGTTTCGCGACGTGGTGTTTTCCTATGCGGGTCATACGGTGGTCGATGGCGTTTCATTGCAGGTGAACCGTGGAGAGCTCGTTGCTCTGCTTGGTCCTAACGGCTGCGGCAAGACGACGATTATGCGTCTTATCAACGGCCTTGAGCTTGCGGACGCGGGTGCGTACCTGTTCGACGGGCATGCGGTCGATGCGGCGTTTCTAAAGGATTCTGCGGCCGCTCAGCGTTTTCATCAGCGCGTGGGCTTTGTGTTCCAGAATGCCGACGCCCAGCTGTTCTGCGCTACGGTGGGCGAGGAAGTTGCTTTTGGTCCCGCGCAGATGGGGCTGCCGGCAGACGAGCTCGAGCGCCGCGTCCGCGATGCCATGGAGCTGTTCCAGGTTGCCGACCTTGCCGACGCCTCTCCCTATCAGCTCTCGGGCGGGCAAAAGAAGCGCGTTGCGCTGGCTGCGGTGGTGTCGATGAACCCGGATATCTTGGTCCTCGACGAGCCTACCAATGGGCTCGACGAGGATTCATGCGACATTGTGGTCAACTTCTTGCTGGCCTACGTTGCGGCGGGTAAGACGGTCTTGATGAGCACACATCACCAAGATTTGGTGCGCCGCCTGGGGGCCCGTGCAATCTATATCGATCGATATCACCATGTGGTCGAGGCGCCTTCGCCGTCGTATGGAACCGAAAGCGGTGCTACGGACTAGTTGCTGCGTAGAGCGTGCGTAGCTGCCCGCGTGGCTCTGCCGTGATGGTATAGTTATCCAGGTTTTTATGGGGGGGGTGGCTATGCCAAGCTGGAACATTCATATCGCTCAGACGGAGCGTTTGCTGGAGCGCACCGGTGCGCTTGCCAAGAGCGTGCGCGACCGCAATGCCTTTTTGTTTGGCTGCGTGGTTCCGGATATCTTCGTGGGCTATATGGTCCCTGGCATCGCCGATCCCATCCCGTACCGCATTACGCACTTTGCCAAGCCTGAGCCCATCCCTAAGCCTCGTGAGCATGAGTTCTGGGATACCTATGTGGCACCGTTGCTTAAAAGTTCGCCCACCGGTGCGCCGGCCGCGGCGACCTCGATTATCGAGGAACGCGAGCGACTGAATCGCGTACACTATCCCCAGCGCTACAAGGATGCCGAGCCGGTTGCCGGTCCCGGCGCTTGTGAGTTCTCGCTTGCGTCCGAAGATGTGGCTCAGTCGTTGCTCGATTTGACACTGGGCGTCTGGTCGCACCTGGTGGCCGACACGGTATGGAATACGCGCGTGAACCAGTACCTGGAGGCGCACGGCGGCAAGCCGTGTGAGGAGTTCCGCATTAAAAAGCAGGGCGATTTTGACTGGTTTGGCAAGACGTTGGGCATTGTTTCCATCCCGCGCGCGACCGATCGCCTGTATACTGCGGCGACGCGTTTTGGGCAGTATCCCATCCATAAAGAATATGTGCTCAAGACCATCGGCGTCATGCACGAGATTGTACGCGAAAACCCCGGCGAGCCCGATCATCCGCCGTACCGTCTGTTAACCAAGGAGTTTTTCGACGCAACGTTTACCGAGGTCATCGAACTAACCGAGGCAGGATTTGCGGCTCGCGTTGCCGCTTCTGACGTTCCCGCAGTCCCCCTGATCGCTAGCTGCTAGCCGGCCGGCTTAACGGTGAACAG
>USAY01000202.1 GCA_900552755.1 uncultured Collinsella sp. | reverse complement strand
TGACCTCAGCTGGAATATCAGCCGTCTCGTCGTAATAGCGCTTAAGAAAGCCCGACTGGAGCTCTTCCTCGTCAACATCAAGACCCTTGTCGAGAATGAACTCGCAGGTGCGAACTGTTCGGCCCTCGCGAACGACGAAGACGCAAGCGGCGGAGATGGTCTCCTCGCGATAGAACCCGATGACATCGATATCGACACTGGAGGGAAAAACGACTTGCTGACGATCGTCCAGACCCCTGATGACCTCCAAACGACGTTTGACGCGTGCCGCGCGCTCAAAGTCGATCGCCTCGGCGGCATCCGTCATCTCGGAGGTCAGCTCATCGACGACATCCTTGCGATGGCCCGACAAAAAGCGCTCGACACGCTTGACGTTCTTGGCATAGTCTGCCGGGGAAATCGCGCCGACACACGCACCCGGGCCGCGCCCGACATGGTAGTCAAAGCAGGGACGCCCGTTTTGTGCGCAAATCATATTGACGATGTCTTCCTCGCCCTTGTGGGACTCGATGGTACGGCGACAACGACGCCACTCCGCACAGGATGCAGAGCAGATGGGGATAACCTTGCGCAGCGTATCTATCGTCTCACGTGCCGCACGGCTATCGGTATAGGGTCCAAAATAGCGCGTTCCCGGCTTATGACGCTCACGCGTGTATTTGATCGCGGGATACAGGTCGCCCTTTGTAATGGCGATAAAGGGGTAGCTCTTGTCATCCTTGAGGTCGACGTTAAAGTACGGATGGTACTGGCCGATCAGGTTGCGCTCGAGTACAAGCGCCTCATGCTCGGTTTCGACAACGATGTAGTCAAAGCTCGCCACCAGCTGCATCATCAGCGGGATCTTTTGACGCTCATCCTGCAGTGTCACGTATTGACGCATGCGGGCGCGCAGGTTTTTCGCCTTGCCCACGTAGATGACATCGCCCTTGGCATCCTTCCAAAGGTAGCATCCGGGCTGTGTGGGAACGCGCGAAACCTGCTCGGCAAGCGTTGGTATGTTGTCGTGACCGGCCACGCGCACCTACTTGCGACGAAGCAGCGCCGAGACCTCGGGCATCTTAAGGACGACGGCAAGGCCAAAGGTAACAACAAGCGAGGCGACACCCGCAACGCAAACGTAGCCAAGAGTAATCAGAATCGAGCCGCCAAGTGCCCCGACAAAGTGTTCAAGCGCCCACATGACGCCGGCGCCTGCGGCAGCACCTAGGCCACCGAGCAAAAGGCCAAAGAAACCGCCATGTAGGATAGATTTGACCTGAAGGCCACGCAGGCGACGGCGCAGCCACCACAGCGAACAGCCGACCAAGATCACGTAGTCGACGACATACGAAAGCGCGATTGCCGGCATACCGAAGCCCAGCACAACGCCAAACAGCAGAACCGAGCCGGCCTGGCCGATGGCGGAATACAGGCAATAGCGGCTATAGGGCTTCATGTCGAGCAAGGCAGAGAAGCTCTTCTGCATCAACACGACCACGCCGTAGAGCGGCAGCGAGAGCGCCAGGTAGACAAGGTACTCGGACACCAGAGCCACGCCGGATTCATCGAACTTGCCAGCACAGTAGATCATATTGAGCGGACGTGCGAAGACAATCAGGTACAGTGCGAACGGAATCAGGAAGAACAGCATCTGGGCGACGCCACGCGAAATGCCCGTGCGAACGCTGTCGTAATCCTTCTCCTGTGCGTCATGAGAGAGCTCGGTATAGAGCGCCGTCGAAAGCGAGGCGGCAATCAGCGCGTAGGGCAGCGTGTACCACAGGCGCGCATAGGCGATGACGGAAGGACCCGTCTCGGGCTGGACCACCAGCGCGGCAGCGTTGGTGATAGAAGTCGAGACAAACATGCACACCGTGGCGAGCAGCGTCGGGATACCGAGCGCAATCGTCTGGCGCAGCGCGGGGTCCTTAAAGTCGATATGGATATGGGGATGCACGCCGTGCTTGCCAAGCGCGGGAATCTGACATGCCATCTGAACAAAGACACCGAGGGTCGTACCGGCCGCAATCAAGATGATGCCGGCACGTTCGCCAAACTGTGCGGACACGGGCGCAAAACCCATAAAGCTCGCAATGACGATCACATTGTTGAGGACCGGGGCAAACGTCGACCAGAAGTAGTCGCGGTGTGCGTTGAGAACGCCCGAGA
>USAY01000201.1 GCA_900552755.1 uncultured Collinsella sp. | reverse complement strand
TGGTCCATGGGCGCTACCACTCGATCGTCTCGATAGGCACGGGATTTTGCTGGACCGTCTCGCTCTCCACGCGACCACTCTTAAAGCGGATCAGGCGATCTGCCATGGGCGCCAGCGCGGAGTTGTGGGTGATGATAATGACCGTGATGCCTTGCTTGCGGCAGGTGTCCTGCAGCAACTGCAAAATCTGCTTACCGGTTTGATAGTCGAGTGCACCCGTGGGCTCGTCGCACAAAAGCAGCTTGGGGTTCTTGGCCAGTGCGCGTGCAATGGACACGCGCTGCTGCTCGCCGCCCGAAAGCTGCGCCGGAAAGTTGGCGAGGCGCTCACCCAGGCCAACCTGGCAAAGCGTTTGCTCGGCATCGAGCGAATCGGGACAAATCTGCGCCGCAAGCTCGACATTTTCCAGCGCCGTCAGGTTGGGGACCAGATTGTAGAACTGGAAGACAAAGCCGACGTCGGCACGGCGGTATTCCACGAGCTGCGCCTCGTTGGCGGAGCTCACGTCGCGCCCGTCCACCGTCACGGTGCCGGAGGTTACCGTATCCATGCCGCCCAGGATGTTGAGCGCCGTGGTCTTGCCGGCACCCGAGGCGCCCAGGATAATGGCGAGCTCACCGCGTTCAACGGTAAAGCTCGCGCCGTCGAGCGCGTGAATGCGGGCATCGCCCTCGCCGTACGCCTTGATGACGTCTTTGAATTCGATATAAGCCATCGATTAATTCCCATCTGGTCGGATAACTCCTTAGTATTACCCATTTCGCACCGACCAAAAAGGGACAGGTTTATTTTGGTAGGTTTTATATGGGGAAACGGGGAGCGCAGGCAAGCGCCGGGAAGGCAGAGAAATCATCGACGGGGTCAGGCCGACCGCCAAACACAACGCACGCATCTCTATCTGTCAGCAAAATCATTCGAACAGCTGTTCGTTTCTATGATATGATTCCGTTATCTAAGCAGGCCAATACGCAGAAAGGCGGCCAACATGGCGTTCGACTTTAAGAAGGAATGCAAGGAGCTCTACAAACCTGCAAGCAAGCCGAGCATCGTAACTGTCCCGCCTATGAGCTACGTTGCCGTTCGCGGAAAGGGCGACCCAAATACCGAAGGTGGCGAGTATCAAAACGCCCTGCCGCTGCTTTACGGCATCGCCTATACCGTCAAGATGTCGAAGAAAGGCTCAAGGAGTATCAAGGGCTATTTCGACTTTGTGGTACCGCCGCTCGAGGGTTTCTGGTGGCAAGACTCCCCGAGCGGCGACATCGATTATGTACGCAAGGACGATTTCAACTTTATCTCGTGCATTCGCCTGCCCGATTTCGTCACCCGAGATGACTTTGACTGGGCAGTCGCGGAAGCCACGACCAAAAAGAAACTTAACTTTTCTGCCGTCGAGCTGCTTAAAGTTGACGAGGGCCTCTGCGTTCAATGCATGCACACCGGGCCCTACGACAACGAACCGGCGACCGTAGGCGCTATGAATGAATACACGACCGAGCAGGGCTATGTCCCCGACTTCTCAGGCACCCGTTTCCATCACGAAATCTATCTCTCCGATCCACGCAAATGTGCGCCGGAGAAACTTAAGACCGTGGTTCGTCATCCTATCAAGCGTGCTGAATAGCGTGGAGCGTCATTTCACGCGCTAGGTTTTAAGCCAGCCAACCAGCCGCCTCCTAGACCGTCCGGTAATTATCCTGACGTGGCCCGTCGCATCTTATAAGTTTGTTTTGCTAAAGCTGGAAAGCCTCTCAACAATGCGCAACTCCAGCCCTTTTTCTATCAAGAGGCTTAAATGAAATACCGGAAGTCGCGGATATCCATCAACGAACAAATAGCACTATTGACAGAAAACAAGGGTCTTAAGTGCTCTGATCAAAGCGAACTCGAGCGAGCTTTGGTCGAAGTCGACCACTACAGACTGTCGGCCTACTAGTTTCCCTACAAAACCAAATGCAAGTCCGGGATTACCATCTTTCGCGAAGGCACAGCATTCGAAACCATCATCTACACGTATGAATTTGACCGAGCCCTCCGGCAGTTAATGTTTGATGCGGTCGGCAGAATTGAAATCTACCTCAGAAGCAGAATTGCCTATCTTGCCTCTGAGGAACGCGGGCCTTTCTGTTACCCAGATGTCGCCATAACGAGGCTCAACTCGGCATG
>USAY01000200.1 GCA_900552755.1 uncultured Collinsella sp. | reverse complement strand
TGCTGCAGGAGTTGCCCGAGGGAACGAAGCTCGGCGTTGGCGCGCAGGCGGTTTGTGAGCTCGCGCGTCGCGACGATGTCGACTGCGTGCTTGTTGCCATTGTGGGCGCTGCCGGGCTCGAAGCGAGCCATGCGGCCCTGACCTCGAACAAGCGCCTTGCTCTTGCCAACAAGGAGTCCCTCGTTGTCGGTGGCGACCTGCTGATGCCGCTGGCCCAGCCGGGTCAGCTCATCCCGGTCGACTCCGAGCACTCTGCCATCTATCAGTGCTATCTGGGGGAGAATCCGCGCGAGGCCCACTGCATTTGGCTCACCTGCTCGGGTGGTCCGTTCTTTGGCCGTACGCGCGATGAGCTGGATCGCGTGACACGCGCCGATGCGCTGGCACATCCCACGTGGTCCATGGGCGCTAAGATCACGATCGACTCCGCTACCCTCATGAACAAGGGCTTGGAGCGTATCGAGGCGATGCACCTGTTCGGTTGCGACCTCGACTTTATCAACGTGGTCGTGCAGCGCCAGTCAAAGATTCACTCGATGGTCGAGTATGCCGACGGCTCCGTGATGGCACACCTTGGCGCCTCCGATATGCGCATTCCCATCCAGTTTGCCTTCTCGTATCCCGAGCGTTGGGATACGCCGGCGCCTCGTCTCGATTTTCGTGAGCTGGGGCAGCTTACCTTTGATGCCGCCGATATGGACACGTTCCGCTGCCTGGCGCTGGCCGAGCGTGCCGGCAAGACGGGTGGCACCATGCCGTGCGTGCTTAATGCGGCCAATGAGGTCGCGGTCGATGCGTTCTTACACGACGGCTGCAGCTTTACCGATATCGACCGCGTTGTGGAATCCTGCATGGATGCGCATGACGCGCAGGCGGTTACCTCGTTTGAGCAGCTTCGCGACATCGATGCCTGGGCGCGCGAAAAGGCCTCGCTGGTGCTTGCTGCAACCCATTCCTAACCATAAGGATTGCTTTTTCGATTTATGGATACTGTTCTGAGCGTTCTTTCATCGGTCTTCTGGGGCCTTCTGATGCTTTCCGTCCTCGTGTTTTTGCACGAGGGCGGCCACTTTTTGGCCGCGCGTGCCTGCGGCGTCCGTGTGACCGAGTTCTTTTTGGGCCTGCCGTGCCGCTTTGACATCCATCATACGTCGCGTCGCATCGGTACCAAGTTTGGCGTGACGCCGCTGCTGCTGGGTGGTTATGCCGCTATCTGCGGTATGGACCCGACCAATGTCTCGTGCGCCGACCGCGTGCTTGCGGCGATTTATCGTCATGGTCGCGTTTCGGTTGCAGACCTTTCCGTCGAGCTGGAGCTGCCCGAGGAGGACGTGCTCGAGGCATGCGCCTTGCTTTTGGGCTGGGGTTCCATTGCGCCTTGGTACGAGGAAGGGGAGAAGCCCTCACCGAGCTATTACCCCACCAAGTATCAGACGCTGCCGCGCGATGAGGCGGGCTACACCACCTTTGACGGGCGTCGGTTTGATCGCGAGCATGCGACCGCTGAGGGCGACGTATGGGAGCTGCCGTGCGGCGAGGCTGAATTCCTCGCACGCGAGCGCTCGCACACCTATTTGGGCCAAGGCTTTCTCAAGCGAGCCTTTATGTTGCTCGCGGGCATTGTCGTCAATATCCTGACGGGCTTTTTGCTCCTTATGAGCATCTATTCCATCGCAGGTGTCGCGGTGCCGTTGGATACCAATGTGATCGGTCAGGTTGACGAAGGCTCGATTGCCGCCGCGGCGGGAATCGAGGGCGGTGACGCGATCCTTTCGGTCGACGGAGTATCGTGCTCTACCTGGATAGACGTTTACGACGCCATCGGCAAGGCTGCCGGTAAGGACGATATCGCCATCGAGTACGAGCGTGATGGCAAGCAGCATTCGACCACGGTTGCACTCAAAGAGGACGAGCGCCTAGGTGTGTACGCCTCTACGCAGGTGGTCCGTTTGGACCCCATCACGTCGGCTCGCCTGTCGTTCTCCTATGTCGCGCAGACAGCGGAGGGCGTGATGCGCCTGCTCCAGCCGCAGCACACGATGGAGATTCTCGACCAGTCCTCTTCGATCGTGGGTATTAGCGTTATGTCCTCACAGGCTGCTGCTGCCGGTCCTGCCACGTTCCTCTCGTTTGCCGCCCTCATTTCGTTCTCGCTTGGCTTTATGAACCTGCTGCCCATCC
>USAY01000199.1 GCA_900552755.1 uncultured Collinsella sp. | reverse complement strand
CGACCCCCGTCATGCGATTAAAATACTGAACCCTTGCCAATGGTGGACTGTGACAAAAGGAGAGAACTTATGAGCGCCGGCGCTACGCTACTCAAGCTGCAACAGATCGATTTGGAGCTCGCCCGCAACAAGAGCGAACTTGCCAATATGCCGGAGCTCAAGGAGCTCGCTTCCAAGCGCAAGACCTATGTGAAGCTCAAGTCCGAAATGACCAAGCTCTACGCCCAGCGCAAGGACCTGGATATTGAGCTCGACGATCTCAACACCACCGAGATCCAGACCAATAACGCCATCGAGGCCGCCAAGAAGCGCCACGTTGATGGCTCTGACTACCGCGAGGTTCAGGACCTGGAGAACGAGCTCGCCACCCTGGCCAAGCGCTTGGACAAGATCGAGCACACCCGCAAAGATGTCGTCGTCGCCCACAAGGAGGCGCTCGACCGCGAGGCCCGCGCGCAGGCAATCATCGCCAAGTTCGAGGAGGGCGTGAAGGCCGACACCAAGGCCGCCCGCGCCAAGGCCGCCGACCTGCAGGCTCAGATTGACGCCGCCGCTAAGGAGCGCACCGCGCTTGCTGCCACGCTGCCGGCCGACGTTCTCACCGACTACGAGCGTCTGCTCAAGCAGTTCCGCGGCCTGGCCGTCGAGACCATCCAGGGCAACATCCCCACGGTCTGCCACACCGCGCTGCAGGCATCGTCCATGAGCGACCTGAACCACGACGGTAGCGAGATTACGCACTGCCCGTACTGCCACCGCCTCCTGGTGCTCCCGAGCAAGGAAGCTTAAACGATGGCGGCACCCAACAATTCAATGCAACTTGAGGGAAAAACGATCCTGCTGGGCATTACCGGCGGGATCGCCGCCTATAAGTCGTGCAATATCGTGCGCCTGCTGCAAAAGCGCGGCGCGCGCGTCAAGGTCGTTATGAGCGAGCATGCCACGGAGTTTGTGGGCCCGCTCACCTTCCGTGCGCTCACCAACGAGCCCGTTGTCGTGGGCCTATTCGACGATCCCTCCGACCCCATCCACCACATTTCGCTGGCGCAGGAACCCGACCTGGTGGTCGTGGCGCCCGCGACGGCCAATATCATCGCCAAGATGGCCACCGGCATCGCCGATGACCTTATCTCCACCACGCTGCTTGCGACGCCGCGACCCATCGTGATCGCACCCGCTATGAACAACGGCATGTGGAAGGCGCCGACGACGCAGGCCAACATGGCCACGCTGCGCGACCGCGGCGTGTATGTGGTGGGTCCGGGCAGTGGCTACCTTGCCTGCGGCGACGTGGACACGGGACGCATGAGCGAGCCCGAGGACATCGTCGAGGCTGTCTGTGAGGTGCTCAACCCCGCGCCTCAGGACCTGGTAGGTAAGCACATCGTGATTACCGCCGGCCCCACGCACGAACCGATAGACCCCGTGCGCTTCATCGGTAACCGGTCGTCGGGCAAGATGGGCATCGCCCTGGCGGGGGAGGCTGCTCGCCGCGGTGCTGCGGTCACGCTCGTGCTGGGACCGGCATCGCTCGATGTTCCCCGCGGCGTGGCGTGCGTACGCGTGCAGACCGCCGCAGAGATGCTGCAGGCGGCGACGAGCGCCTTCCAGACGGCCGACGTGGCCATTTGCGCCGCCGCCGTCGCCGACTACACTCCAGCGGCCCCAGCGGACCATAAGCTCAAAAAGTCCAACGAGCCCTTGGATCGAGTTGAACTGGTCGAGACCGTTGACATCTTGGCCGAGCTTTCGCGTCAAAAGGGAGAGCGGCGCGTGATCGGCTTTGCGGCCGAGACCGATAACGTCGTGGAGTACGCGCAGCGTAAGCTCGCCCGCAAGGGTTGTGACGCCATTATCGCCAACGATGTCTCGCGCGCCGATTCGGGCTTTGGAACGGATACCAACAAGGCCTGGATCGTGAGCACAGCGGGCACGCAAGAACTTCCCGTGCTAACAAAGCCCCAGCTCGCAGATACAATTTTGGACTTGCTTCAAAATTTGTAAAAAAGTTCTTGCACAAGTCTAAAGTTTCGGGTTAATATACTCCCTGTTGCGAGCGAGAGCAGAGCAACAGACAAAAGCTTCGGGACGTGGCGCAGCTTGGTAGCGCACTTGACTGGGGGTCAAGGGGTCGCTGGTTCGAATCCAGTCGTCCCGACCAGAAGTTTGCAGGTCAGGCACCTAGTGCCTGAC
>USAY01000198.1 GCA_900552755.1 uncultured Collinsella sp. | reverse complement strand
AGGAAGATGACCGAGCAGGCATCGCTGACGCCCGACTTGCCGTCCTCGACCTGGTTGATGAGCGAGATCGAGATGTTGTGCTTGGCAAAGATGTCGACCGTCTCGGACAGGGCGCCCACGCGGTCGGCGACCTTCAGGCGCACATAGTACTTGGTCTGGAGCTCGTCCATGGGCTTAAAGGCGAGGTTGTGACCATAGGGCTCAATCTCGGGCAGCGGAGCCACGCCGCGGCTGATCTGCTCGGAGAGCGACAGGATGTCGCCCACGACGGCGCTCGCGGTGGGGAAGGAGCCTGCGCCGGCACCGTAGAACATGGTCTCACCCACGGCGTCGCCTACCACGTAGACAGCGTTCATGGCGCCGTTGACCTTGGCAAGCATGTGGTCGGCGGGGATCAGCGTGGGATGCACGCGGACGTCGACGCCGGCGTCGGTGTTGCGGGCGATGCCGAGCAGCTTAATGGTGTAGCCGAGCTCGCGGGCCTGGGCAATGTCCTCGGCGCCGATGGTACGGATACCCTGCTGGTACACATCGTCGGTGGTAACGCGGGTGCCAAAACCGATGGAGGCGAGGATGGCCGTCTTGCTGGCGGCGTCGAAGCCGTCGACGTCGGCGGACGGATCGGCCTCGGCATAGCCCTTGGCCTGTGCGTCGGCAAGCACATCGGCGTAATCGGCGCCCTCGGCGTCCATGCGCGACAGGATATAGTTGGTGGTACCGTTGAGAATGCCGGCGATGGTCAGGATCTTGTTGCCCACCAGGTCATGCTCGAGCGTGCTCACGATGGGGATGCCACCGCCGCAGCTGGCCTCGCACTTAATCTGCACGCCGCACGCGCGTGCCTTCTCGGCAAGCGTCTCGACGTGACGGCCCAGCAGGGCCTTGTTGGCAGAGACGACGTGCTTGCCGTTCTCGAAGGCGGTGGTGAAGATTTCGGTCGCGGGGTGCTCACCGCCGATGAGCTCGACGACGATGTCGACGGCGGGGTCGGTGACGACGTCGTGCCAGTCGCTCGTAAAGGCCTCGCGCTCAATACCGGCGGCTTCGGCCTGCTCCCAGGCAAGCGCGCAGGCGCGGGTCAGCTTAAGGTCGATGCCGTAGGCGGCCAGGTACTCATCGTGGTGGCTCTTGATCAGACGGGCCACGCCGCCGCCGACGGTTCCCAGACCGATCAGACCGACGTTCACGGTGCGCAGGGGTTCGCTCATAGATAGCTCCTTCGTGCATCTCATGGATGGATTAACCGCTTAAAGGTTGAGTGCATTCTAGCGTGAACCGAGGGCGCGTGCTCGCCAGGCAACAGGAGTCGCACAAAACGGCACCCCCGAAACGCTGCGGAAACATTGGAAACACGCTCGCTACAAACGAACTTCCGTAACAAACTGTCAACGTTTGCACCATAAGGTTTGCCCTGTACCGCAAGACGGTCGCACCGCGGCCAGCGAAAAGGGGGACACCATGTTTAGCATCAACAACGTACTTAACCGCAGGAGTTTCTTGGCTGGCGCCGCGGCGCTCGGTAGCACCGCGGCACTCGCTGGTTGCTCGTCGGGTGGCTCGGACGGCGGCTCCGCCGATGACGGCAAGACCTTCAAGATCGGTGTCATCGGCCCTCTGACCGGCGCCGCGGCAACCTATGGCGTTTCGGCCGAGAAGGGTGCCAAGCTCGCCGCCAAGGATTTTTCGACCAAGGACCTCAAACTCTCGCTTAAGTCTGAGGATGACGTCGCTGACGGCGAGAAGGCCATCAACGCCTTCAATACCTTGTGCGACTGGGGCATGCAGGCGCTCGTCGGCCCCGTCACCACCGGTGCCGCCGTCGCTGTCTCGGGCGAGATCGCCGACGATATGCTCATGGTCACGCCTTCGGCCTCGTCGCTCGACGTTACCAAGGATAAGACCACGGTTTTCCAGGTTTGCTTCACCGATCCCACCATGGGCGCCAGCGCCGCGAAGTTCTTGGCCGAGAAGTACGCGGATGCCAAGATCGCCCTGTTCTACAACTCCGGCGATACGTATAGCTCGGGCGTTGCCGACGCTTTTGCCGAGCAGGCCAAGGCGTCCAAGCTCCACATCGTCGATACCGAGACCTTTAAGGACGACTCTTCCACGAGCTTTACCAACCAGCTCACCAAGGCCAAGGAGGCCGGCGCCACGCTCATCTTTGCGCCGATCTACTACACGCCGGCGTCCGTTTTGCTCAAGAACGCCAAGGACATGGGCTACGACATGAC
>USAY01000197.1 GCA_900552755.1 uncultured Collinsella sp. | reverse complement strand
TGCGGGCAGCAAGGTCGCCATGGTGGGCGACGGCATCAACGACTCCCCCGCCCTGGCGCGCGCCGACGTGGGCCTTGCGATCGGCACCGGCGCCGACATCGCCAAGGAGGGCGCCGACGTGGTACTCATGCGCAGCGACCTCATGGATGTTGCGCGGGCCATCGAGCTGTCGCGCGCCACGATCCGCAACATCAAGCAGGACCTGTTCTGGGCACTGTTCTACAACGGCATCGGCATTCCGCTCGCCGCGGGCGTGTTCTCCCCGCTCACGGGATGGCAACTCTCGCCGATGTTTGGCGCCGCGGCCATGAGCCTGTCGAGCGTGTGCGTCGTAAGCAATGCGCTGCGTCTGAAATCCTTTAAGCCTAAAGTGGCAAAATAGGCTAACCATTAAGTCCATTTAGAACGGGTTTTCCAGGTGCCCGAGATTGACCTGAAAGAGGAGCGACGCGTACTTTGGTACGCGAGCGACGGCTTGAAGGTCAAGGTCGGGTGCCTGGGAAAGCCGACACAACAGAGAGGAATACCCATGCGTTACACAATCAAGACTTCCGGCCTCATGTGCGGCCACTGCGACGCCACTGTCGAGACGGCACTGCTCAACGTGGCCGGCGTGACCGACGCCGACGCCGATCACGAGACTCAGACCGTCCAGGTGGAGTGCGCCGACACCGTGACCGCCGAGCAGCTCGCCGCCGCTGTCGAGGGCGCCGGCGAGAAGTTCCACGCCCTGTCCGTGACCGCCGCGTAGCAGCTACCAGAAGCATTCGACCCCATCGACCAGAAACGAGGACCCGCCATGATGGCAGACCACAAATCGGTGACCCGCATGCTCAAGACGGCACGCGGCCAGATCGACGGCATCTTGCGGATGGTCGAGGAGGACCGCTATTGCGTCGATATTTCCACGCAGCTCATGGCCACACAGGCGCTCCTCGCGCGCATTAACGCCGACGTGCTCAAGGCGCATATCGAGGGCTGCGTGACTTCGGCAATCGAATCGGGCGACGAAGACCTCAAAGCCGCCAAACTCGCCGAAATCGAACGCGTCGTCGACAAACTCTCCAAGTAATTGGGGCATTGGGGACAGGTACGTTTGCACCGTCTTGGTATTCCGGGGACAGGTATGTTTGCACCACATTGGTGCAGATTAACCTGTCCCCCTTGCTCTAAATCGGGTATAAAGGCGTGCAGCATATCGAACGAAAGGCAATTTGCATGAATGACTTTATGAAGGGTCGCAATGGTGCCGATGAACTCACCATCGTGATGGGTTTTGCCGGCATCGTCATCGCGATGATCGGATCGATAGCCCGCATCCAGTGGCTCAGCTGGATTGCCATCGTCGTAATCGTGATTGGCGTGCTGCGCGGCCTGTCCAAAAATATCGACGCACGTCACAAGGAGAACGAGGCCTTTGTCGCCGCGACTGCAAACGTACCCGGCTTGGGCAAGTTTGTAGCTAGCTTGGGCGGCGGAGCTGCAGCGGCCAACGCCTCGCGCGCAGCCGGTACTAGCAAGGAAGACTTTGAACGTGCCAAGCGCACAGCCAAGAAGATGTGGAAGGGCCGCAAGACCACGGCCTATCTAAAGTGCCCCAACTGCGGCCAGATGCTCTCCGTTCCCAAGGGCAAAGGCAAGATCCGCGTCACCTGCCCCAAGTGCCATGCCAAGATGGAGACGCGCTCATAGCTGCCATACCATGGGACAAATAAAAGCCGAGGCCTCGCACTGGGACCTCGGCTTTTTCTGATTATGACAAAAGGATTGTCCCTTTGTCGCATCGCCATATCGCGCGCTTACGCCACGCCATCGCGGGCAAGCTCCTCGGCCAACGCCTCGGCAGGCATGGCCATAATCGCGTCGAGCTCGGCGTCCACCTCGGGAATACGCTTCACCTTGAGCTTGCGCACCAGATCACCGCGACACATCACGTGCGTCGGATCACGCAGTGCGCACAGGTCATCGAGCGGGTTCTCGCGCGTCACCAGGATATCGGCGGCCTTGCCGCACTCGATTGTGCCGGTCTCGCCGCCCAGCCCCAGCAGCGCGGCATTGACCTGCGTGGCCGTATGCAGCGCGAAGGCGTTGCCCACGCCGACATACTTGGCAAAATAGGCCACCTCACGCCACATGTCGTACTGCGTCACGAACGGGCAGCTCGAGTCCGTGCCAAGGCCCACCTTAACGCCAGCTTCCAGTGCGGCACGGGCGCTCTCGATGATGCCCGAGCACACGATGTC
>USAY01000196.1 GCA_900552755.1 uncultured Collinsella sp. | reverse complement strand
TGAACTCGTCCCAGGTGCCGCCGACGCCCATCAGGAAGACGGCGTCGTAGCCCTCCTCGTGCACGCGGTCGGCCAGGGCGGTCATCCGCTTGCCGGCCTCGTAGACGTTCCTGCCGTCCTCGAGGTAGCCCTCCTGGTCGAAGTGCATGATCTCGATCTTCTCGGTCTCCTTCATTCTCGCTCCTTTCACGAGCAGTTTGAATTGTCGCACGGACTGGACGGGCTTGCCGTCCCGTCGCACCACTTAACCTTATGGTCACCTTGACCCCAGGCTCAACAATTCAAAGGTTCTTAATACCAGTGAACGATAACAGGTTAGCCGTTTTTAATACCGATTTTTCGATTTCATTCTCCCCTCTCGGTAGACGGTCAGTTTTTGCCGCTCATCGGTCACGCGACGTATGTCCGTAAAAAAACGAGCGCCCCCGCCGTGCGCAAGGACGCTCTAGGTGCTAGTAGTTGTAGGTATATCCGCCGGCATCGCCGCGGGTAAAAGACTTGGCATACTCGATAACCTGCCCACTCGAGTCGTATGTCAGGCATTCCAGCACAAGCGCTAGATCGCCCGGCTCAAGGTCGAGCAAGCTCGCATCGCGTGCACCCAGCGCCTCGATATCGAGCTTCTCAATAGATTTATCTGGCTTTCTGCCCAACATATCGTAGGTCTCGAACAGACTGAAGACCGAAATGTCCACGCCTTCGATGCCTGGGAACAGCAGGCACGGGATCAGCGTCATCTCGATCGACACGGGCTCACCGTCGATGCAGTTAAGACGGCGCACCGAGTAAAGCAGATCGTCCTCGGCGATACCAAACAAGTCGGCATAATACGGGCCGGCATAGCGTTTGGAGCGCGCCAGGATACGCACCGACGGCGTCGAACCCGATGCCAAAACCGACTGACGGAAGCCGCCCTTGCGAACATGCTCATCAAACCACTTGTGCCCCACAAAGGCGCCCTTGCCCTGTACGCGACGAATCTGGCCACTTTTGACCAACTCGTCCATGGCGCTACGGATCGTCAGGCGCGTCGTGCCAAACTCCTCTGCCAGCTCATTTTCGGATGGAATCATCGAGCCCGTCGGATAGTCGCCACGCTCGATTCGCTCCGCAATGCAGCGGCGAATTTGCTTGTATACCGGCATGTCTTCTACTGACTCAGCCATTCGACACCCACCTTCGTCGCAACGCCGTCTGCCTCGCCGTTATCGGCAAATCGATACTTGGTCGGCAGAATCACGGACTTGCAATACTCGACAAAGCCATTGTTCTCGTCGCACTCGTGCGAAGTCTTATAAAACACCGGCGTGCCCTCCTGGGCATCCAGCAACTTAGCCTCGTCGGCATTCAGGCGACTGATGGAAATATGCTCCTTGCCGTGCGTCACATGGACATTCCCCTCTTTAAGCAAAACGTCGTAGAGGCTCTCCTGCTCAAAATCGTGATCGGGAAGCGAGGGACACAAAGACAGATTGACGTAAGCCGTCTCGATTGACGCCGGGGAACCATTGACCACGCGCACGCGCCTAATGCAGAAGAGCGGCATGCCCAGATCGATCTGGGCTTTTTGGACCAAATCGATATCGGCGTACGCGACCTTGGACCATATCAGGCGTGCGGTCGACTTTGAGCCAACCCTCTCCACCGCCTGCGTATAGTTCCACGTTTCCTGAAAGATGTTCAGCGGTTTGGGCGGGCACACATAGGTGCCCGAACCACGGCGGCTTTCCAAAGTTCCGCACGAAATAAGGCACGTGATCGCGGCGCGCAACGCCGTGCGCGACACACCCAGCGCTTCACAGAGCACACGCTCGGCGGGCAGCCGGTCGCCACCCTGCAGGTCATAATGTTTGATATACCAACGAATGCCCTCAAAGGCGCGATCTTTGGGCGGAATCGCATATGGTTCACTCGACATGGGCAAGGCTCCTCAACCGCTTGCTGCTGCGGGCATCATTACTCCGGACGCCCCATGGCGTCGAAGGCTTCTTTTATCCGCTCTGCAACGTTCCGATACGACCGATATAGGCCGGAGTCTCGCTTGACTTCGCCCGCGGTCACCGGAATCTCAAGCTTCGAAATCTCATCCTCGCCGGTTTGCACGGCAACGATGACACCCATACCAAGGCACATATTACGCTTGGCAGCGTTGTTTTTGGTGGCCTGAGCTGGATTAATCAAAATCTGCTGAGCTAGTTCGCGATTACTAAGCTCCGGCACATCCTCGGGATTTCCGGTCTCGACAATCTCGCACTGCAGCACGTCCGCATAGTCAAAAATCTTCGGCTCGCCGCCGCGCTGATGCACGGCCCAC
>USAY01000195.1 GCA_900552755.1 uncultured Collinsella sp. | reverse complement strand
TACACGCCGTTTTTGCCGCCGCCGCGGGTGGGCAATCGCTTTGGCGGCAAGGCGTTTAAGGAGATCGATCCTGCCAATAACCAGGGGCTTAACGTGGTGCCTCAGTTCATGTCCAAGAACGCGGATGAGTTTGTGTGGGCGGCACAGGTGCTCGCCGACATGGGATACCACGAGGTCAACCTCAACTTGGGATGTCCCTCGGGAACAGTCGTTGCCAAGGGCAAGGGTTCGGGTTTCTTGCGCAACCTGGATGAGCTCGAGGTGTTTTTGAGCGACGTGTGCGAGCGCTCACCACTGCCGGTGTCGGTAAAGACCAGGCTGGGGCTTGAGAGCGATGCTGAGTACGAGCGCGTGCTCGATCTCTACTGTCGTATGCCGCTTGCCGAGCTGATCGTGCATCCGCGCGTGCAAAAGGATCGCTATACGGGCTCGCCGCGCAAAGAGTATTATGGCGAGACGCTTGAGCGGGCGCCGTTCCCGGTAGCCTATAACGGCGACATTTTTGACCTCGAGGACATGGATGCGCTGGTTGCTGCCTATCCCGACACGCGCCATGTAATGCTGGGCCGCGGTCTGCTTGCAAACCCTGCGCTGGCACGCATGGTAAACGGCGGCCCTGCCGCCACCGTCGCCGAGCTGCAACGTTTCCATGACACGCTGTTCGCGGCCTACGCAGAAGAGATTGGCGGCAACGCGGTCTTTCGCATGAAGGAGTGGTGGTTCTACGCCAAGTGCGCTTTCGCCGATCCCGCCACCGTCCATAAGATCGTGCGCAAGACCAAGAAGGTCGACGAATACCGCGCCGCCGTCGACCGCGTCTTCCGCGAGCAACCGCTCGCATCCGCAGCCCGCTTCCGCGGCTAGTTAGACATCGGGGACGTTCTTTAGCGACTAGGCATTTAAGAACGTCCCCGATGACTACCCGCAAAAGCTGTACACCAGCATCCAAAGATGTCGAAAAATGTCGACTTTGGATGCTGGTGTACATGTTTGGGTCGTATGGGTTGGGGCCCTGGACGGACAGAGCGTGCGTACTAGAGCAGGTTTTCCTGCACCCACGCGATGATGTCGCTCGATTCGTAGAGTGGTTTGCCGTCGATGAACAGGCAGGGAACCTGGCGTTTTCCGCCGACGGCGATGAGTGTCTGTTCGGCATCGGAATCGGTCGAGATATTGCGCTCGGGAATGGTCACGCCGTTATCGGCCAAAAAGTGCTTGACCTTTAAGCAATACGGGCAGCCGGTCATAACGTACAGCGCGAGCTCGTGATTAGTAGCCATAGGTCTCCAATCGGTTGAGGTTTTGATTGAAATACCCAAAGCCGCCGCGGTCTATGCGCGTGTCAACGAAGACTCGATGGCCTGGACCAGAAACGCCGTGGCTCCGGTGGCGCAGGGCTTGTCGTAGTAGTCAACAAAGCGCTGGTCGGCAAGATAACCGTGGGCGAGGCCCAGGTACGCCTCGTCTTGGGGCTCGCATCCCCAGTTGAGAGCAATCCAGCGACGATGCATCGCGACAAGCTTACGAGCCTCGTTGCTCTCTGGGTCGCCAATGCCCATGGCAATTGAGAGCTGGCCCAGAATAGCGCGTTCAAGTTCCTTCATGTCGTTCCATGTCTCGGGGTCCATGTCCAGCAACGCTTCGTTTGCTGCATCGATAGCCTCATCGCCGTAGCGCGCCCGCGCCTCGGCACCGTAGCGCGCCTCGTTTTCCTGCATGGTGCGCCAGCGCTCCAGTTGCGGCAGGACGGCGCCCATGAGCGAGACGGCTTCGTCGAGCGACATGCCGGTGTTTTGTGCCAGGCGCGGGGCACAATCCTCAATCATTGCCTCCATGGTGGTGTCATAGGTGTACTTGCCGTGGTCGTAGCACCACTTGCAGTAATGATCGGTCGCGGTGCCCGTGGCATCGGTGCCGCAGTCGTCGGGCGTGAGTATCATGCCGCAGCTCTGGCAATAGTGCTCAGGCATTTCGAGCAGGTGGGACAGCGGTTCTCCGGTTACGGCGGCGATGAGCTTCATCATGTCGATGCCCGGTATGACCTCGCCACGCTCCCAACGGCTGACGGCTTGGCGTGTGACGAAGAGCTTGGCGGCGAGCTGCTCTTGGGTAAGGTGATGGGCGCGACGGACAGCGATGAGCTTTTCTGCAAAGGCCATAGCGGCTCCTTTCTGCTGGTTGATGGCTTAAGCATACGCGGCGGCAGGTGCCCTTCCAAGCAACCGTTGGTTGCACGACGGGGGACCGCGGCGAAGAATTGCGCGCAACGTCCCACGCCTCCATGCCGTACAATGACCGGCATGGAACCTATTGCACACATACATACCGACCTGCCGCAGAAGTTCGG
>USAY01000194.1 GCA_900552755.1 uncultured Collinsella sp. | reverse complement strand
GAACCGGCGAACTGGGCGTCGGAGTGCATACGGCCCATGGTGTCGGTCATGCCGTAAGAGGCAGGGCCGGCGCCCATGTTGTCCGGGTGCAGGGTACGACCAGTGCCGCCACCAGAAGCGACGGAGAAGTACTTCTTGCCAGCCTCGAGGCGCTCCTTCTTGTAGGTGCCAGCGACGGGGTGCTGGAAGCGCGTGGGGTTGGTGGAGTTACCGGTGATCGAGATGTCGACGTTCTCGTGCCACATGATGGCAACGCCCTCGCGGACGTCGTCGGCGCCGTAGCAGTTGACGGCGGCGCGGGGACCATCGGAGTAGGGGATGGTCTCGACGACCTTGAGCTCGCCCGTGAAGTAGTCGAACTGGGTCTTCACGTAGGTGAAGCCGTTGATGCGGGCGATGATCTGAGCAGCGTCCTTGCCCAGACCGTTGAGGATGACGCGCAGCGGCTTCTTGCGAGCCTTGTTGGCGTTTAGAGCCAGGCCGATAGCACCCTCAGCGGCAGCGAAGGACTCGTGACCGGCCAGGAAGGCGAAGCACTCGGTGTCGTCGGAGAGCAGCATAGCGCCCAAGTTGCCGTGGCCCAGACCGACCTTGCGGTCCTCGGCGACGGAGCCGGGAACGGTGAAGGCCTGGATGCCCTCGCCGATGATGGCGGCAGCCTCAGAAGCGGACTTGGCGCCACGCTTGACAGCGAGAGCGCAACCGAGGGTGTAGGCCCACTCGGCGTTCTGGAAGGCGATGGACTGGGTGTTGTTGACGATCTCACGCGGGTTGAAGCCCTTGTCGGTGCAGATCTGCAGAGCTTCCTCGAGGGAGGCGATGCCGTTGTCGGCGAGGCACTTGTTGATCTTGTCAGCGCGGCGCTCGTAACCTTCGAACGTAACAGTCATAGTTATTTCCCTCCCTTTCTACTCGTGAACCGGGAACACGCTGGCGACGGAGTGAGTCTCCTCGTCGGTGCGCGGGTCGATGTACTTGGCAGCGTTCTCCCACTGACCATAGTGGCCCATAGCGCCAGCGATGGCCTCCTCGGGGGTCTTGCCGGCCTTGACGGCGTCGGTGAACTTGCCGAGGTTCAGGAACTCGAATGCGATGATCTCGTTCTTGTCGTTGAGAGCCATGCGGGTGACGTAGCCCTGAGCGAGCTCGAGGTAACGAGCGCCCTTGGCCTTGGTGCCGAACATGGTGCCGACCTGAGAGCGAAGGCCCTTGCCGAGGTCGTCGAGGGAGGCGCCCACGGGCAGGCCGCCCTCGGAGAACGCGGTCTGGCTGCGGCCGTAAACGATCTGCAGGAAGATCTCGCGCATAGCAACGTTGATGGCGTCGCAGACGAGGTCGGTGTTGAGGGCCTCGAGGATGGTCTTACCGGGAAGGATCTCGGAAGCCATGGCGGCAGAGTGGGTCATACCCGAGCAGCCGATGGTCTCAACGAGGGCCTCCTCGATGATGCCGTCCTTGACGTTCAGCGTGAGCTTGCAGGCGCCCTGCTGAGGTGCGCACCAACCCACACCGTGCGTAAGACCGGAGATGTCGGAAATCTCCTTAGCCTGGACCCACTTGCCCTCCTCGGGGATGGGTGCGGGGCCGTGGTATGCACCCTTGGCAACGGGGCACATGTTCTCCACTTCCTGTGAGTACTGCATGCCTCTCCTCTCTATCGTGTTGGCGTCCCGTCTGGGGGCCGTGGCTGGCGATTGCCGGGCGACCCTTCGAAAGGGACATGACATGCAGCCCCTATAATACCGCGAAATGCACGGAATATTCGGCGAACGGCTCAGTTTTCGTAGCGAGATGCGCGGAACTTTCAATTGAAACGGTTTAACTCTATATTCTGTGGTCGTGCACTTCCGTAGAGGGGGTCCGTCTTGGGCAAGCTTTTGGTCAGCTTTTGTAAGCGTTGCAGGGGTTGACCTGTTGCAACGGTGCCGTTCGCCGCCTGTTTACTGCCTTTGGCCGCGCGAGCGAATTGTTTTGCGTGAATGTTTTGATGGCACGCTTCAATCGTGCTGTATTGGATGGCAAGCAGATCCCGGCGAAGGGAGCGCCATGCAGCGCGTTTGGAGAACGGTTACCGGCTTTTACCATGTCTGTGCCCGCGGTACGGGCAAGCAGCTCATCTTTGAGGGCGATGAAGACCGGTGGGAGTTCTTGGAGCTGATGCGTGAGTGCTGCCGCAAGGCGGGCGTGACGGTTATCGCCTGGTGCCTTATGGGCAATCACGTGCGTCTGGTGCTTGCAGATTACGAGGACGCGATGAGCGCGGCGATGCACCGGCTGCTTTTGACGTACGCGCGGCGGTTCAATAAACGCACGGGGCGCACAGGGCATCTGTTCCAGAACCGTTTTGACCGGCGCTCGCTCGATACCGAC
>USAY01000193.1 GCA_900552755.1 uncultured Collinsella sp. | reverse complement strand
GGCGGCTGGTCCGGTCCGACCGGGCCGCGCGGCAAGGAGATATATTGCCAGACCGGAGGGGCGCCGTGGGCGGGAATCGCGCACTCCATATTTTGTTCACAAATGAATAGATCCCTCAGTCGCGTCACTGAGGTTAAAACTGAAGCATTGGCTTCTGATATTGGCGATGACCAGCTGTTTTATGAGTATTGAGACATCAGTCATCTCTGGAGCGCTACTTTACTCCAAAGGCATCAGCTATTTGTTTCCCATCGGTAAAAGGCGGGTTTTGTTCGCCAAGCGTTCTTATATATAGATAGATACGGGTTCGAACCCGTGCACCGGCAACAAAAAAGACGGCCAACCGAAGTTGACCGTCTCAACAATCTTTGGGTGGGCCGTCAGGGGTTCGAACCCTGGACCTTGGGATTAAAAGTCCCCTGCTCTGCCAGCTGAGCTAACGGCCCGCGGGTGGCATTGTACCACGGTCTGAGACTATTCCCAACTCCATTGGCCGTTCTGGAAAATCACAACTTCACGTCCATCAGGCGTAATGCCCGTAATATCGATGTCGTCCGTGCCGATCATAAAATCGACGTGCGTGCTCGAGACGTTAACACCATGCTCCAGGAGCTCCTCCTTGGACATGTCGTACCCACCCTCGATGCATTCGGGGAAACCGACACCTAGCGCGAGATGGCAGCTAGCGTTCTCGTCATAGAGCGTATCGTAGAACAGAACACCACTTTCGCGGATCGGCGTGTTCTTGGAAATGAGCGCGACCTCTCCCAGGTGAGCAGCGCCCTCGTCAGTATCGATGATACTTGCGAGCGTTGCCTTGCCCACACGGGCATCGTAGTCCACTACGCGGCCGGCCTCGAACTTAATCCAAAAATCGTCAACCTTGTTACCGTGGTGAATGAGCGGCATAGCCGAATACACGATACCGTCGGCACGCATACGATCAGGCGAGGTGAAGACCTCCTCGGTGGGGATGTTGGGGAAGAAGGGATGTCCATCGGGCGTCTTACCCTTGCCGCCGGCCCACTCGTGACCCTTCGTCATGCCAATCGTCAGATCGGTTCCATTTGGCGAGGCGTAATGTAGACGGTCAAAACGATTGTCGTTCAGGAAGCGTAAGTTCTTTTCGAACGCCGCGTCATGAAGCTCCCAGTCGCTCTCCGGGTCCTGGCCATCGGCGCGAGCGGTGTGCAGAATCGCATTCCACAGCTTATAGATTGCAACCTCATCGGCGTCTCCCGGGAACACCTCGCGCGCCCAAGCCACGACCGGAGCGCCGGCGATGCACCACGGATTGATGTTGTAATCCAGTCCACGGCGGAAAACTTTGCACTGCGTATTCCTCGCCTTGGATGCCGCGGCCGGCTTGGCCGGATCGATGCCCTTAAGGGCTGCAGGATCCGCACCCTCAATAAAGATAAAGCAGGCACCGTCCTGGGCCAGGGAATCCAGCTGCAGGCGCTTCCACTCGGGCGTCTGCTCAAAATAGCTTTTATCGACATGCTCGTACGTGAGCCTCGTCACGGCATCATCGGCCCAAATGACCGTCACGTGGCCAGCGCCGGCGGCATAAGCCTCCGCGACCACCACGCGAGCAAAAGGCGCGCACTCGACCGGAGACTGAACGACAACCTCCTGGCCGGGTTTGACGTTTACGCCCTTGCGGACGACCAGGCGCGCGTAGTTTTTAATCTTGGGCTCCAGGGCCTTCATGCCCTCCAGAGCTTCTTCGACCGTCAGGGCAGCTCGAATCATGTGCCACTCCATCTATCTATAGAACAGTAAAAAGGCGCGCCGCAAAAACGACGCGCCTTATATCTTAGCGATAAGTATGTATGCAAACGCTACTTCTTCTTGGAGTCCTTCTGGTCCTCCTCGGCAGCCGCGCGCTCAATAAGAGCGTTGAGCTTGTTCTCGGACATGCCCTCGGCCTGCGCGCGGTACATGTTGCGCAAGGGACGAATACGAGCGAAGTCGTAGATAAAGTCACCTAGGATGATGACATAGGACAAAACGATGCCGACCATCTGGACAGGGCTGGACACCATGCCAGCGGGAGCGAAGTACAGCGAGGCCCAAATTGCCACGACGAGCACCATGCCAATGGCGAGCACAATCCACCAGATGCGACGGCGCTTGGTGTAGTCCTCGTCCTGCTTGAGGAGGATATTCGACACCGTATAGATGCGGTCCTCCTTGGCGCGCTGCTTGGCCTTGCGGGCGCGCTTCTCCTCTTTAGAGAGGCCCTCGAGGTTCTCGCCCTTCTCGAGCTCTTTGCGGCGTGCCTTAGACGAAGCCGGCACGATGCGAACGGAGCTCGCTGCTTGGCGGGCGGGCTTAGCAGATGCGGCAGACTTGCGCGCAACCCCGGTAACTTCGTGGGATTGCGTGCGCTTGTTCGTGGCGC
>USAY01000192.1 GCA_900552755.1 uncultured Collinsella sp. | reverse complement strand
CCCGCTACCGAATTGGTAACGGGCTTCACATCTCAAATGGTGCCCCCAGCGGGATGTCCGCGTGCGGCTGGCGCCGCCCGCTTTCGCTGCGTCGCTTCGCTCCTTGCGTGCTGCGCTGGAAAACGCTTGCGCGTTTCCTCAGCTCCGCACCCTGTCGGGTTCGAATCCCGGCATATCGGTAGCAAAAAGCCCGCTACCGAATTGGTAACGGGCTTCACATCTCAAATGGTGCCCCCAGCGGGATTCGAACCCGCGATATCCACCTTGAAAGGGTGGCGTCCTTGGCCGCTAGACGATGGGGACAGCGGGAAAGAGTATAGCAGACTTTTTTGCCGGCGCGTATATCGTTGGCAAACTGGAAAACCACCACATAGGAGCTGGCTCTCTATCCCGATCTTCAAACATCTCAGCCTGTAACATCTGGGCGGGCAAATTGGCTCTATCTGTTACAGATCGAGACAAAAGGTAGGCGTCGGGACGAACATCTCATTCTGTAACAGTAAGACGACTTTTAACGGTCTAGATGTTACAGATTGAGACAAACCGCTGGGATGGGTCAAAACCACCACAAAGGTGCCTGTCCCCTTTGTGGTAGTGGGGCGTTAGGGGAGGAGCTTCATGGCGGCGTCGTGAGCGGTGTGCTCGTAGGTGTCGTCGAGGGGCTTGAGCGGCAGCAGGGCCGTGGCCTGCGCATCGCCGCGGCGCTCGAGGGCGTGCGCGATCAGCCAGTCGGCGAGCTCGGGGTTCTTGGGTAGTGCCGGCCCGTGCAGGTACGTGCCGATGACGCCCTTGTAGATGAGGCCCTCAAAGCCATCGTCGCCGTTGTTGCCGGTGCCCGCGACGACGGACGTTCCGAGCGGCGTGGCCTCTGTATCGAGCAGGGTGCGGCCGCCATGGTTCTCGAATCCCACAAAGGGCTCGGGTGCCAGGTCGGTCTTAACGGCGACGTTGCCGATCAGGCGGTCGGAGCCGCGTACGGTTTCGGCGGCAATGACGCCCAGACCCTCGATGCGATCCTCGCCCATATAGTACGAACGGCCGAGCAGCTGATAGCTGCCACAGATGGCAAGCAGCGAGCCGCCATCCTTAACATAGGCCGCGACCTTGTCTTTTTGGGCGAGCAGCTCGTGTGCCACAGCTAGCTGGTCGCGGTCGGAGCCGCCACCCATCATGACGATATCGGCATCGGTCAAATCAAGCGTTTCGCCCATACGGACCTCGTCTACACGCACGGGAATGCCACGCCAGGCGCAGCGGCGTTCGAGCGCGATAGCATTGCCGCCGTCGCCGTAGAGGTTAAGGGCATCGGGGTACAGATAGACGATGCGCAGCGGGCGCGAAAGCTCGACCGGCGCAATATCGGTGGGGACAGCGCTACCATCGGCGCACGGTGCAGCGTGGGCGGCAACCGTGGCCGCATCGGTGCCTTTGAGTCCGTCGAGTTCTTTGATCAGCGGCGGGAAGGCCGTGTAATTGGCGACGGCGTAGAAAGTGTCGCCAGCCTCCTCGTCTGCCACGGCGCCGATTGCCTGCTCGATATTCGAGATGATGGCGGAGTCGATGCCGGCGTACTTCAGGCGTACCTGCATATCGTGTGCACGCGTGCCGCCGGCAAAGGCGACAAGCCCTGGGGTATCGGCGATGCGCTCGAAGTCGACGTCGTAGATCCACGAGACATCGTGGCCGTCGGCATCGTTATCGTTTAGGAAGAAGGCGCAGAGCCTGCCACCTGCCGTTTTAATGGACTGGATCTGGCGATCGAAGCCCACGGGATTCTTGGCCAGGTTGGCCTCGACGGTGCGGCCGGCAATATCCCAACGGCCCATGCGACCACCTGCTGGCACGTAGGCATCGAGCGTGGGCTGCAGATGCGCCGCGTCCACGCCCAGCTCGTGCGCCGCAAAGAAGGCGGCGGCAACGTTATAGACCATGTACAGGCCGTTGTAGCGCGTGGCGATGTGCACGGCGGGCGCGTTGGCCTCGGGTCCAAAGGCCAGGTCAAAGCCGTAGCCGTCGCAGCCGAGCTCAACGCCCGTCACGCGGCGGAGCAGCGCGGGGCGACCCCAGCCGCACGAAGGGCAATGATAGGCGCCCAGCTGTCCGTACTGCACATAGTCGTATTCCAGCGGGGCGTTGCACTGCGAGCAAAAACGCGAGTCGCTAATGCGGTCGGACTCGGTGCCCGTGGCGCCGTCGATGCCAAAGGCGATGCTCGTGTTGGGGACGCGCGCGGCGATCGAGGCGCACAGCGGATCGTCGGCGTTGTAGATGAGCGTTGTCGTCGGAGAGAGCTCCAACGCATGGGCGATGACGTCTTGGGTATGGTCGATCTCGCCGTAGCGGTCTAGCTGGTCGCGGAACAGGTTGAGCAGCACAAAGTACGTCGGCTTGAGCTTGGGCAGAACGCGTACGGTGTAGAGCTCGT
>USAY01000191.1 GCA_900552755.1 uncultured Collinsella sp. | reverse complement strand
TAACCGACAAGAAAGATAAGGTTTTATGCTTACCAAACTCCTCTGCGAATTCGGCGCAACTGCCCTCATGATCATCTTTGGCGTGGGCGTGCACTGCGATACGGTGCTCAAGGGCACCAAGTATCAGGGCTCCGGCCACATGTTTGCCATCACCACTTGGTCTTTTGGCATCTCGGTCTGCCTGTTTGTCTTTGGCGGTGCCGTGTGCATGAACCCCGCCATGGTGCTTGCCCAGTGCATCGTCGGCCTGGTGCCGTGGAGCAGCTGCATCCCCTTCATGATTGCCGATATGCTCGGCGGCTTTGCGGGTGCCGTGATCGCATGGTTGATGTATGCCGATGAGTTCAAGGCTTCCGATGGTGTCATCGATCCCGTTGCTCAGCGCAACATCTTCTCGACCAACCCCACCACCGAGGGCACCAACTATGCCCGCAACTTCTTCTGCGAGGCTATCTGCACCTTTGTGTTCATCAGCGCCATCCTTGCTGCCGCTAGTCGCGCTGGCGAGAACGTTTTGATGCTCGCTATCTGCGTCGGTCTGATTGTTTGGGCTGTTGGCATGGGCATGGGCGGCATCACCGGCTTCGCCATGAACCAGGCTCGTGACCTTGGTCCTCGCATGGCCTATCAGGTGCTGCCGATTAAGCACAAGGCTGACAACAACTGGAAGTATGGCCTGCTTGTTCCTGGCATCGCGCCGTTTGTCGGTGCCGCTCTGGCCGCACTGTTTGTGCACGGTTTCTTGGGCATGTTCTAGTCTGAGGCTACATAGTTGTCCGCTGGCCGCATGGGGTAACTTCCCAGCGCGTCCTCGGACATGCAAAAAGGCTCGCTGCGCACTTCGTGCGGCGAGCCTTTTTGCGTCCTGCGGAGTGCGCTGGGAAGTTACCCCCTGCGGACGGCTGCGGGGTCTTTGCTGCGCTCGAGCAAGCAATCCAACATATAAATCTGAATTTGGATGGGAGGGGCTTGTTGCTGATAGGGGCGTTGGGCTGTTGTTGACACTTTGGGATGCGTGGCGCCCTGGGTTGGGGCGATGCTTTGGGATGAGTTTCTTACTTAGTTGAAGAGGGGTTTTATGGCTGATAGGTAGTCTTTGGCTACGTCCTCTTTTGGGGCTTGGAAGTTGTGCCAGGCCCACCATTGGACCATTCCTACGAAGCTTGAGGCTATGTGGTGTAGTAGGAAGCTGCGGTCCATGGTGGCGGCGGGGCCGTTTGGGTCGGTGGGAAAGGTTTCGGCTGCTCGTGACATGATGGTCTTGCGTAGGCAGTCGGCGAAGACGCGTGAGCCGGCGCCGGCTACGAGGGCTCGAACGCCCTGACGGCGCTCCCAGAGGTTGTTGAGGATATGCTCGACCTGCACGAATGGGTCGTCGAGCGGTGTGCCATCGTCGTCGAGGGCGTGGGTGCAGATGTCGCTCACGAGCTCGGACAGCAGGTCGTCTTTGCTCTTAAAGAGGCCGTAGAATGTCGCGCGGCCTACGTGAGCGCGCGCGATGATGTCGCCGACGGTGATCTTGCCGTAGTCCTCTTCGCGCAGCAGCTCGGAGAACGCCGCGACGATCGCGGCGCGGCTTTTGGCCTTGCGGGCATCCATGGCTATGCGTCCGCGTCAACGAGCAGACAGCGGAGCGTCCCGGAGCAGCCCTCGTAGGGGCGCTTGCCGGCGCCGTAGCCGACGGCTTCGATGCGGTAGCGTGAGGGCAGTTGGTCGGACGTGCGCAGAGCAGTGACGATGGCGGCGCCCGTGGGCGTCACGAGCTCGCCGGCGACCGGTGCAGGCGTGAGGGCGATATTGCCCGCCTGGCACAGGTTGACGACAGCGGGGACGGGAATGGGCATGAGGCCGTGGGCGCAGCGAATGGTGCCGTGGCCCTCGGAAAGCGACTCGACCACGATGTCCTCAATACCCAGGTCGTCGAGGCAGATGGCGACAGAGCAGACGTCGACAATGGAGTCGACGGCGCCCACCTCGTGAAACAGGACGGTGTCGGGCGTTTTGCCGTGAGCCTTGGCCTCGGCAGCAGCGAGTACGGAAAAAATGGCAAGGGCGCGACGCTTGGCGCCATCGCTTAGCTGTGAGCCGTCGATGATGGCGGTGACGTCCGCCAAAGAACGGTGGTGGTGGGCGTGATGGTGACCCTCGTGGCCATGACCGTGGCCCTCATGGTCATGCTCGTGGCAGTGCTCGTGTTCGTGCCCGCCATGATCATGATGGTGGTGCTCATGCTCGTGTGTGTGCTCGGCAGCTGCTTCGTTGCCGTAGAGCCAGGCCATGTCGTGGTCGTGGTTCTCGAGCTCCTCTGCCAGCTGAACGTCAAAGTCGCAGGCGTCGATGCCATGCTTGTTTACGCGGGTGACGGCAATCTCAAAGCCGCCGACCGGCAGCGTGGCGAGCTGTTCGCGCAGGTGCTCCTCGCTGGCGCCCAGGTCGAGCAGGGC
>USAY01000190.1 GCA_900552755.1 uncultured Collinsella sp. | reverse complement strand
CGGGATCGCTCGACTACCAAGCGCCCTGCCGGCACCCGCGGGTAGCCGACCAAAAAACGCCTGCGCACTCGATGGATTCGGATGCCCGACAGAGGCTCCTTATGGCTGCTTCCTTCCGGACCTGACCAGATTCGGAACATGTCGTCATCCGAACCCATCGAACGCGCTAGGCGCTCGATATATCTTACCCGCTCCCGCCCGATGGGGCAAGGTAGCTAATTTGGGACGGGGCTTTTTGACTACTTGGGCAATCAGATCGACAGGTAGTCAAATAAGCCCCGTCCCAAAAAGACTGGTCTGCTGCCGTGCCACAAAAGGGGCCTATCTACTACGTTTAGGCCGCAGGGGTCAACCATAGCCGGCTTTTTCGAAAAACGGCAAGCTTTCTACCTGCGGTTTTAATTTCACAAAATCCGGGATGGTCAAGGGCGCTCGGCTAAACGTAGTAGATGGCCGCATTTCATGGCGGACGGTCCGACCCAAGGCCCAAGGCGACCAGCCTCGGATAGCCATTCTCGAAGTTGCGGTGGAATAGTTCCTGTTTTTGCCGCCTGAGCCGCCAAACAGGAACTATTCCACCGCAACTTATAGGGAGTTGGGTTTTAGAGGCGGGCGAGGTCGTAGGCTTGGGCGGCTGCTTCACCGGCGCAGATGAGGTTGGTTGTGGCTTCCTGGGGGTCGAGCGCTTGGTCAAGAGGCATGGGCCTGCGGCAGACCGGCAGGACCAAGTCGATGCCCTGACCATACACCGCATCCAAATTATCCGCACGACCGCCCACGACGGCGACTACCGGCTTGCCATAGCGATTGGCACGGCGGGCCACGCCCACCGGCGCCTTGCCGGCAGCGGATTGCTCGTCCATGTTGCCCTCGCCTGTAATGACCAGGTCGACATCGCGCACGCGCTCGTCAAACCCAATCAGATCGAGCACCGTCTCCACGCCCGAACGCAACTCAGCACCGAGCGCCAGCAGCGCGGCGCCCAAGCCACCTGCCGCGCCCGCGCCAGGCACGCCGAGCACCGAGCCAAATGTCCGCACGCCCTCGGGCACGCGCAACAACCCCTGAGCCCGCACCCCGGTAATCGCCGCATCGAGCAGGCGGCCGTAGCCGACCATCCAACTGTCGTACCTGCCCAGCGCTTCGACATCGTCTGTCGGCAGGCCCTTTTGCCCGCCAAACACTGCAAGTGCCCCACGACGCCCCACGAGCGGGTTCTCGACATCAGAGAGCACGACGATACGCGCGCTATTCAGCGCCCGAAGCGCCGGTGCCAAATCGATACTCGCCACCTGCTCAAGCCCCGCGAGACCAGGGGCGACATCGCAGCCCTGATCATCGACCACACGCGCGCCCAGCGCCTGCAGCATGCCGGCGCCACCGTCGTTGGTGGCACTGCCGCCCAGACCAATATAGATAGTCTTTGCCCCAGCACGAACCGCTCGAAGCATGAGCTCGCCCACGCCATAGGTCGTAGCGGCCAACGCCGCCGGCTCTGTGCAAGGCGAATACCCAATACCCGCCGCCTCGGCCATCTCGATTACAGCCGACTCGTACTCGCCGTCCACCAGCATCCGGGCAGACACACAGTCGCCCAGAGGGCCTGCGACTTCACATGCCACGACCTCACCGCCGCACGCGGCAACGGCATCGAGCGTTCCCTCGCCGCCATCCGCCAGCGGCAGCGCGCTTACCTGGGCATCGGGCCACACGCGGCGCACACCTTCGGCAACGGCCTCCTCCGCCTGCGCGCTCGAAACGCTGCCCTTAAAGGAGTCGATCGCCAGCTGCACACGGCGGGGCCGGCGGCACGCGGCACCAAAATCGACCGCCCCAACGGCAGTATCTTCGACACCCGCAAGCGCCTCGGCGTGGGCGGTATGCGCCTCAAGATCGGCCCCACAACCGCAGCCAGCACCATCGGTGCCACGCAGCCCACTAAAATAACCGCTCAGCACCGCGCGGCACTCGTCTGCCAGCACGCCGGCGGTCACATTAAACCGATGATTCAGGCGCGAATCGGCATTGAGGTCGTATAGCGACCCCAGAGCGCCCGCTTTAGCATCAGCCGCGCCGTACACGCAGCGCCCCACGCGCGCGTTAACCATAAGCCCCGCGCACATGCAGCAGGGCTCGAGCGTCACGTAGACCGTACAATCGGAAAGACGCCAGCGTCCAAGCGACTGAGCGGCGGCGCACAGGGCCGAAAACTCGGCATGCGCCGAAGGATCCTGGTCGAGCTCGCGGCGATTATGCGCCCGCGCGACAATCTCGCCGTCGCGCACCACTACGGCTCCGATGGGCACCTCGCCCACCGCAGCGGCGGCGCGCGCCTCGGCCAGCGCCTCACGCATGAACTTCTCATCGATTTCGGTGATCGTCATCGTTCGCCTTCCCTGTTGCAAATCCAAAACGATGCTATCATTACGACTCACGGAGAGATGGCAGAGCGGTTGAATGCGG
>USAY01000189.1 GCA_900552755.1 uncultured Collinsella sp. | reverse complement strand
GGGCTTTGATAAGTCCTATCCTCCGTACGGCTTTGTGGGCGACGATGGCGAGTACACCGGCTTTGATCTCGATCTGGCCAAGGCTGTTGCCGATAAGCAGGGCTGGGAGGTCAAATACGAGGCCATCGACTGGGACGCCAAGGATGCGCTGCTTAACTCGGGCGCCATCAACTGCATCTGGAACGGCTTTACCATGGAGGGCCGTGAGGACGACTACACGTTCTCCGAGCCGTACATGCTCAACGAGCAGGTGCTGGTGGTCAAGAAGGATGCGGGCATCAAGGGCTGGGACGATCTTGCCGGCAAGACTGTGATTACCCAGACTGATTCCGCTGCGCAGGACGTGCTTGAGGGTGACCAGAAGGATCTGGCAGCGACGTTTGCCACGCTCGACACGATCGGCGAGTACAACACGGCCTTTATGCAGCTCGAGAGCGGCGCGGTCGATGCCGTGGCGTGCGACCTTTCGATTGCCCAGTATCAGCTTGCCGCCAAGCCCGATGCCTATACGCAGCTTGATGAGCCGCTGTCCAGCGAGCACTACGCCGTTGGCTTTAAGAAGGGCGACACCAAGTCGGCCGATGCTGTAGCCGAGTCGCTCAAGGCGCTCTACGAGGACGGCACGGTCAAGGACCTGTGCGACAAGTATTCAAGCTATGGTCTTTCCTTCGACAACTGGGTGCTCAAATAGCGGCTTTCCCAGGCACCCGATTTTGCCGTTCAAACCGTCGCTTGCGTACATTTAGTACGCGGCGCTCCTCTTTCACGGCAAACTCGGGCACCTGGAAAACCCGCTTTAGCATTGGGTTCGCTGTTCCGTTACTGTGAAAGAGAGCTTGGGTTGTCTATTCAGGTCATGATGCAGATGCTTGGCCAGGGATTCTTGGTCAGTTTGCAGCTGTTTGTGCTGACGCTACTCGGGTCGATTCCGCTGGGAATCCCCGTGGCGTTCATGCGCATGAGCAAAATTGCGCCGCTGCGTTGGATTGCGCGCATCTATATTTCGGTGATGCGCGGCACGCCGCTTATGCTGCAGATGTTTGCGATCTACTTTGCCCCGTACTACGTGTTTGGCATCTCGCTCACGCCCGATTCCAAATGGACGGCGTGCGTCGTGGCATTCATCATCAACTACGCCGGCTACTTTGCCGAGATCTATCGCTCGGGCCTGCAGTCGATTCCGCGCGGTCAATATGAGGCCGCCGAGGTGCTGGGCTACTCGCGTCTGCAGACGTTTCTGTATATCGTGATGCCGCAGGTCGCCAAGCGCATTTTGCCGGCGATGGGCAACGAGATCATCACACTGGTCAAGGACACGTCGCTGGCGTTCGCCATCGGCGTGGGCGAGATGTTCTCGACGGCCAAGGCGCTGGTCGCCTCGCAGGTGAGCATGGTGCCGTTTGCGATTGCGGCGCTGATTTACTGGGTCTTTAACTTCGTCGTCGAGATGCTGCTGGGCGCTGCCGAAAAGAAGCTGGACTATTATCATGACTAACTCAGTGATGAAAATCGAAAGCGCGCGCAAGGCGTTTGGTGGCAATGAGGTGCTCAAGGATATCTCGCTCGAGGTAAAGCGTGGCGAGGTCGTGGCGATTATCGGGCCTTCGGGCGGCGGTAAGTCTACGCTGCTGCGCTGCGCCACGCTGCTCGAGACGCTCGACGGCGGCTCGCTCTCGTTTGGCGACCTTGCCGTCGCGACGGATACGGGTTCGGGCGCGGTGTACGCAAAGGGCGACGTGCCTAAACAGGCGCGCTCGCGGTTTGGTTTGGTGTTTCAGAACTACAATCTGTTCCCGCACTATACCGTGATGAAAAACATCACCGATGCGCCGATCCGCGTGCTTAAGCGCCCGCGCGAGCAGGCGGAGGCCCGCGCTCACGAGCTGATTGCGCAAATGGGGCTGACGGGCAACGAGAACAAGGTGCCCTGCGAGCTTTCGGGCGGTCAGCAGCAGCGCGTGAGTATTGCCCGCGCCCTGGCGCTCGACCCGGAAATCTTATTCTTTGACGAGCCGACCTCGGCGCTCGATCCCGAGCTGACGGCCGAGGTTCTGCGCGTCATCAAGGACCTGGCGGCGCAGAATATGACGATGGTGATCGTGACCCATGCGATGCAGTTTGCCCGCGACGTTGCCGACCGCGTGGTCTTTATGGATGGCGGGCGCATTGTCGAGGAGGGTCCGGCCGAGCAGGTTATCGATCATCCGCGCGAGCAGCGTACGCGCGAGTTCTTGAGCCGTATCGAGGGGTAGGCTCAGCTATTCATTGAGGCGAAACCGCCGCAGGCCGTTTGGTCTGCGGCGGTTTCTTATTGGCCCGGAGCGATTTCTCAAAAGCTAAACGATCTGCTTGTCCTCTCGCCGCCCGTATCCATACGCGTGCCGAAAGGTATGCATGGACAGGCGGCTGCAAGGGTAGGGTGGTGGCATAGGACATTTGGAGGGTGAGTCGGCTCGGCTGCCGACC
>USAY01000188.1 GCA_900552755.1 uncultured Collinsella sp. | reverse complement strand
GCACGCCCGCGCAAGATGAGCCAGCCATGGCCCGGCCACCAACTCGTGGCCTCAAAGCGTTGATTTTGCAGCAGCTCTTGCCACACGTCTTTGGTGCGCGCCGTTACAAACCACAGCTTGCCGTCCTGGATCTGCGCAAACGAAAACGGACGCACATGCGGCTGTCCGTCAACGCTCGTCGCCAAATACCATGCCGGCACCGACGTCAGATACTCCAACACCGTATTCAATCCGTCCATGTGTCCCCCTGTCACTAGTCTTTTTGGGTCGGGGCTGTTTTAGCTACCCTATGGTTAAAGCTCCAGGCGCTCCTCGCTGCCGTCGATATCACAGAAGCGCGCGGCAATGTTGCGGACCGAAAAGAAAGCAAGGCGGCCGTCGTTGGCACTCTCGTGTTCCTCGCCGATGCCCACCATGTGCTTAAAACCCGCTTGACGCACCTTGTCGCTCGCAACTGCGTCGTCCTCAAGTGCGGCTTCGCCGGTCAATACGATCCAGCATTCCCCCGGCTTCCAGCCCGAGAGCTCAAACTTGGGATTCGCACTCAGCTCCGCCCACACATCCTTGTCGCGCGACGTGCAAAACCACAGCTTACCTTCATCGACCATGGCAAACGAAAACGGCCTCACGCGAGGCTGATGCCCGTCGGCCACATCGGTCGTGGCCAGATACCACGCCGGAATGCGCCTGAGATACGAGCAGGCGCGCTCAAGCTGAGCTGTGCGGTCGTTGTCGGTCATAGGGACCCCTTTCTTGCGCTCGAATCGCGCCTAAACAAGTTGAAGATTGATGACGATGACGCAGATGAGCAGCAACGCCGTCACCACCGCCGCCAACGCATCGCCGCGGCCAAATGCAAGCGCATGCAGGCGCGTGCGGCCCTGCTCGCCGTGATAGCAGCGTGCATCCATGGCGGCAGACAGCGTCTCGGCATGGCGGAACACGCCCGTGAACAGCGGAATCGCCACACTGCCGAGCATACGCACGCCGCCGAGCGGACCGCCCGTCACGCGCGCGCCGCGGCTTGCCTGTGCATCGGCCGTCTGCTTCATCTCGGTGGCGAACTGCGGCATAAAGCGCAACGCGATGCCCATGATCATGCCGAGCTCATGCGCCGGAAGCCCCACGCGCGCAAACGGTGCGAGCAGACGCTCAAAGCCCGCGGTGAGGTCGAGCGTCGGTGTGGTGAGCGTAATGGCGCTCATGCCGGCCATCATCAGGGTCAGGCGACACGCCATAAAGGCGGCAGAACGCAGTGAGCCCTCGCTTATCTGCAGAAAGCCGAGCTGCCACAGGATGCGCCCACTCTGATCGGTAAACAAGTTGAGCACCGCGACCACGACGACGATTGCCAGCAGCGGCGCCATCGACGACAGAACGCGACGAGCCGGCACCCGGGACACGACATAGATCAGCACAACGAAAATTGCGACAGGGGCCAGTCCGCGGAAGCCGCCGACGGTCAGCGTCGTGATTAAAAACACAAAGCCCAGGAGCAGCTTGGTGCGCGGATCCAGGCGATGGATCGCACTATCGCCGGGATAGTAGCTGCCAAACGAAAACGCCTCCATTAGCAGCCCTCCTCTCGCGCGACCGTCTTGGATTTAGCAATGTCCGCGACGTTAGAAGGACCGTCCGAGCGACCGATTAGCAGGTCCACCAACTCGTCTGCCAGCGACTCAACCGTATAGAGCCCGCCGCAACGCAGCGGCACGCCCGCTTCCGCGAGCGCCAACGCCATGCGCTGGGCGGCGGGAACGCCCAAGCCGATCGACTTGAGCTCATCGGCATGTGCAAACACCTGCGCGGGGGTTCCCTCGGCAAACACCGCACCTTCGTTCATCACGACGATGCGGTCGCAGCAGTTGGCCAGGTCATCCATACTATGCGAAACCATGACAACGGTCAGGCCATCGCGGTGAAGTCGACCGATAAGCTCAAGGAAATCCCTGCGCACAGCCGGATCGAGCCCCGCCATGGGTTCATCGAGCACCAGGACCTCGGGCTCCATGGCGAGCACGCCGGCGAATGCCACACGCCGTTGCTGACCGCCCGAAAGCTCAAAGGGACTCTTGTCGCCGACCGTGGAAAGATCGAGGCCCACGCGCGAGAGTGATGACTCGACACGACGGTCGACTTCATCTTGCGGCAAGCCAAGGTTGTGCGGACCAAACGCCACGTCCTGCGCCACGGTTTCGGCAAACAGCTGACGCTCAGGATACTGAAATACCACGCCGACCTTGGCCTTAACCGCAGCGGCGTCTTTCTTGTTTGCCAGGTCGAGCCCCAACGCGTAAACGGAACCCTCCTGGGGGCGAATCAAACCGTTGAGATGCTGGACCAGCGTCGACTTACCCGAACCGGTATGACCTGCTAAGCCCAGGAACTCGCCGCGACGCACCGTCAGCGATACATCGCGCAGCGCCCACGGGCTGCTGGGGTCGTTTCCCCAGAGAGCCTGTTTGCTCGATTTG
>USAY01000187.1 GCA_900552755.1 uncultured Collinsella sp. | reverse complement strand
CCGGCGGCGGCAGATGCCAAGAACATGGCCGCATTCGAGAAATATCTGATTGACTAAAACAACTATCGGCCACGCAACCAACGTCATTGATTGCGGGCCAAAATAAGAAAGGAACTGGATATGAACGCACACGATCTGATCAAAGAGGCAATTGCCGAGAAGGGCAAGTTCGACAGCGTCTACTGGATTGCTTGCGGTGGCTCCATGATCGATTTGATTCCGGCTCATGAGCTTCTGCAGCGCGAGGCAACCACCTTCACTTCGTATATCTATACGGCTCGCGAGTTCGATATCATGCGTCCGCGTCGTCTGGGCGAGAAGTCCCTGGTCATCGCTTGTAGCCACAGTGGCAACACCCCTGAGGTCGTCGAGGGCTGCGAGATTGCCCTTGCTGTCGGCGCTACGGTGATCGCCCAGACCGACAACGCTGGATCTAAGATCGACACCGGTAAATGGACCACGTGGGTCTACCCGTGGGGCGAGGGCGTGCCGCAGGCCGAGGTCCCCGCTGGCATTTCGCTGTCGCTTGCGGCAGAGCTGCTCGATCAGCAGGAGGGTTACGCCGATCTTGCCGATATGTATGCCGGTATCGCCGAGATGGATAAGATTCTTCCCCCGGCACGCGAGAAGGTAAATGCCGAGCTGGGCGATCGCTTTGCCAAGCTTTGCCAGGAGCACGAGTTCTTCTATATTCTGGGCAGCGGTCCCAACTTTAGCCAGACCTACGGTTTCGCTATCTGCTCTCTTATGGAGATGCAGTGGCAGCACTGCAGCTACATCCACTCTGCCGAGTACTTCCATGGCCCCTTCGAGGCTACTCAGGATGGCGTTTTTTACTTCCTGCAGATGGGCTCCAGCGAGTGCCGTGCTATGGACGAGCGCGCCCTGGCGTTCCTTAAGACGCATACCGATACGCTGATGGTGCTCGATGCCAAGGAGTACGGTATGGAAGCCGTGCCGGCGAGCGTCCGTGCCTATCTGGACCCGGTGCTGTTCTACGCCATGAACTGCGAGCTGCGTGCCGCACGCGGCAAGGTGTTTGATCACGATCCCGATTTCCGTCGCTATATGGGTGTTGTCGAGTACTAGAAGGAGCAAAGGCCATGGCATTTAACGTTAACGCGCTCGGATTTGGCGACAACGTCGTCGATCGCTACGAGCATATCCACACCATGTATCCCGGCGGCAATGCGGTGAACTTCGCCGTTTATGCCAAGAAATGCGGTGCCGCACGCTCCGCATACATGGGCATTTTTGGCAATGATGCCGCTGCCGAGCATGTCATTGCAAGCCTCGAGGATGAGGGTATCGAGCTTGACAAGTGCGAGCAGATGATTGGCGAGAACGGAGCGGCTCGCGTGACCGTCGTCGACGGTGACCGTGTCTTCCTCGGCTCCAACGAGGGCGGTATCCGTGGCGATGCGCGCTATGTCCTCGATCGCTTTGACCTTGCGTACATGAAGCAGTTCGATGTGGTTCATTCGGGCAACTACTGCTTTACCGAGCGCGAGCTGCCCAAGTTGAAGGCTGCGGGCGTCACGGTCTCTTTTGACTTTTCGGACGACTCCACCGACGAGTACTACGAGCAGATTGCGCCCTACGTCGATTTCGCTTTCTTTAGTGCGGCGGATGCCGCGAGTGAGGACGAGATTCGCGAGCGTCTGGCATGGGTGAAGGGCCTGGGTCCGCGTTTTGTGTCGGCTACGGCGGGCGCCGAGGGCTGCATTGCTTACGACGGCGAGCGTTATTACCGCCAGCTGGCTAAACCGGTAACGGACATGAAGGACACCATGGGGGCGGGCGACTCGTTCCTCACCTCGTTTTTGATGTGCTATCTCGATTCCGCCAAGCGCGGTGAGGATGGTTCTGAGGCTATTGAGCGGGCGCTTGACTTCGCGGCCAGGTTTGCCTCGACCGTATGCGGCATGGAAGGCTCTTGGGGCCACGGGGCGCCAATCGTCGAATAGCTTAAGAAAGCGTACGGCGGTCTGGCTATGAGGCCTTGGACAGCCGATGCAAAACAATAAGCGAAACGCGAAAAGGGGGCTCGCCATGTGGTGGGTCCCCTTTTGAGCATTGGAGAAGACCATGGGTATTAAAGCGTGTGCGGCTGGTTTTTGCTGCGCGGACGTCTATCAAAACATCGGCGTGTTCTATCCGACTGGTAACGGCATTGACTGGGGTATCCATCTTGCACGAATGGGCGTTTCGGTATCCGCCGTGTCGGTTGTCGGCAAGGACGAGTACGGAGACAAGATGAGAGAGGCGCTGGCCGCTGAGGGGTTTGATATCTCTCATCTGCGGGTGGAGGATGGCGACACCTCGGTGATGCTCATGGCATTGAAAGACGGCGTCGATCGCGTGCATCTCGAGGCAATCGATGGCGTAATGGAGACATATCGTCCGAATGAAGACGACCGGGCGTTTATCCTAGAGCACGACATCATTCACACCGACCTGTTTGGCAATTGTTTGGACCTCCTGCCCGAATGGCA
>USAY01000186.1 GCA_900552755.1 uncultured Collinsella sp. | reverse complement strand
ATCATTCAACCGTTATGGGAGGATACGTGAACCGCACCAAAATCGCGCAGCTCTATGCCGATGCCGAGTCGCTCGGCGGCCAAACCGTCACCGTCGCCGGCTGGGTCAAGTCCGTCCGCGACATGAAGAACTTTGGCTTTGTTACGCTCAACGACGGCAGCTGCTTCCGCGACCTGCAGGTCGTCATGAACCGCGAGGCACTCGACAACTACGACGAGATCGCCCATCAAAACGTCTCGGCCGCACTCATTTGCACCGGCACCGTCAAGCTGACCCCCGATGCGCCCCAGCCTTTCGAGCTTTCTGCCACTTCCATCGAGGTCGAGGGCACGAGCGCCCCGGATTACCCGCTGCAGAAGAAGCGCGCAACCGTCGAGTTCCTGCGCACCCAGCAGCACCTGCGCCCGCGCACCAACCTGTTCCGCGCCGTGTTCCGCATTCGCTCTGTCGCGGCTGCCGCCATCCACCGCTTCTTCCAGGAGCAGGGCTTTGTCTACGTCAACACCCCCATCATCACCACGAGTGACTGCGAGGGCGCCGGCGAGATGTTCCGCGTGACCACGCTCGACCCCAAAAATCCGCCCCTCACCGAGTCCGGCGAGGTCGACTGGAGCCAGGACTTCTTTGGCAAGCATGCAAGCCTCACCGTGTCCGGCCAGCTCAATGCCGAGAACTTTGCCATGGCCTTTGGTGACGTGTACACCTTTGGCCCCACCTTCCGTGCCGAGAACTCCAACACCACGCGCCACGCCGCCGAGTTTTGGATGATCGAGCCCGAGATGGCCTTTGCCGACCTTAACGACTACATGGACAACGCCGAGGCCATGCTCAAGTACGTCCTTAAGGACGTTATGGCCACCTGCCCCGACGAGCTCAATATGCTCAACAAGTTTGTGGACAAGGGTCTGCTCGAGCGCCTGGACCATGTCGCCAACTCCGACTTTGCCCGCGTTACCTACACCGAGGCCGTCGAGATCCTGGAGCAGGCAGTCGCCGACGGCCACAAGTTCGACTACCCCGTGAGCTGGGGCATCGACCTGCAAACCGAGCACGAACGCTTCCTGACCGAGGAGCACTTTAAGCGCCCGACCTTCGTGACCGACTACCCGGCTGAGATCAAGGCATTCTACATGCGCATGAACGAGGACGGCAAGACCGTCGCCGCCGCCGACTGCCTGGTTCCCGGTATCGGCGAGATTATCGGCGGCTCCCAGCGCGAGGAGCGCCTGGATCTGCTCGAGGCCCGCATCAAGGACCTGGGCATGAATCCCGAGCAGTACAAGTACTACCTTGACCTGCGCCGCTACGGTTCCTGCAAGCACGCCGGCTACGGTCTGGGCTTCGAGCGCTTGGTCATGTATCTGACCGGCGTGGGCAACATCCGCGACGTCCTGCCGCACCCGCGCACCGTGGGCAACGCCGACTTCTAATCGTCGGACGCTAGCTCGCGTCGCCACACGCCAACGCTCATCGCACAAGCGTCTCTCGACATCGGTCGAGAGACGCTTTTTTTCAACAGCATCCGTCAAGCTTTTGGCAAGTTTTTGGTCAGTTGAGTAGGGCTGTTGAAAACTCAACCCGCCGTTTGCCGACGACTACCGACCGCCCAGAGCGCCCTGCGCCCCTGGGAAAGCCCCGCGTCCTAGGCTCCATACCGTCGCCACCCAAAACGGAAAGGACGTGGGCACGATGACCGAAGCCGCTGTTGAAACCTACGACACCACGACGAGAGGCGCCGCCTCGATGGCAGCCTATCGCGCCGTTCGCATCCTGCAGCTCTTGAGCGAAAACACCGGCGAAGACAAGGCCATACTTTCCGATGAGCTGATCCGGCGCCTCTCCCATCCCGACGACCCCGCCCGCATGCCCATCTCGGCGGCGCGGCGCAGCATCTACACCGCCATCTCCGCGCTTCGCCATGCCGGATACGAAATTGAGTACAAACGCGGCGTGGGCTACAAACTTCTTACCCGCCCGCTCACCGATGAAGAGATCATCCGGCTCCACGGTATGGTCATGCGCAACCGCTCCACGCCTATCGCTATCCGCAAGAGCATGGCGCAGCACTTAGTTGCCATGGCGAGTGCCGACGTTCGCGGCTACCTCGATACACCCGAACCCGTTCCGAGCGCAGGCAGCAAGGCTACCAAGGCAACACGCACGCCCATCAAGCGCATCGACACGTGCGAGCTCGTCGAGCAGGCCATCGACCATGGAACCACGGTGAGTTTTGATATTTCGAGCGTCACGGCACGTGGCGAAACCGAAGTAGCACGGATGACACTCCGTCCCTTTGCCATCAGGCAGCGCGATGGCATCTCGTATCTGCTGGGAACGGTCTACGACGCCCGAGGCACCGACGATACGCTGCGCACCGTCGAGATCGCCCGTATGAGAAACGTCAGCACGCGCCTGCTCGACGGCAAGAAGCTCTTCGCCGCCCTGGACGAGGAGGACGACGCCTCCTCCGCCGCATAAGACCCTCCGCCGCCCATTCGACTACCCG
>USAY01000185.1 GCA_900552755.1 uncultured Collinsella sp. | reverse complement strand
GATATGGCCGAGTCGGTCGCCGGCGAAAAGAAGGGCGGCCTGACGTTCGCGCCCGAGGCCGGCAGCCAGCGCATGCGCGACATCATTAACAAGAACGTGACCGAGGAGGACCTGGACCGTGCGGCCAAGGCGGCCTTCGAGGCCGGCTGGAACCGCATGAAGCTCTACTTTATGATGGGCCTTCCCGGCGAGCGCGATGAGGACATCGTGGCCATCGCCAATCTGGCCGATCACGTGCTGGAGCTCGGTCGTTCCGTGGTGCCCAAGGCTCGTCGCGGCTCGATCTCGGTGTCCATCTCGGTTTCGGTCTTTATCCCCAAGGCTGCCACGCCGTTCCAGTGGTGCCCGCAGCTCGACTACGACGACGTCAAGCGTCGCCAGAAGTTGCTTATCACGAGCGTTCGCAACCGTGCCGTCCGCGTGCATTACCACGATGCCGAGACCTCGCTCATCGAGGCCGCGCTTTCCCGCGCCGGTCGTGACATGACGCCCGTCATCATCGATGCTTGGCGCTCGGGCTCTCGCTTTGACGCCTGGGTAGAGCATTTCTCGCTCGATAACTGGAAGGAAGCTGCTGCCAAAAACGGCATCGACCTCAATGAGCTCGTGCACCTGCCCTACGAGTTGGACTGGCGCCTGCCGTGGGAGCACGTGAGCCCCGGCTGCACGCGCGGCTTCCTCGAGCGCGAGTACCGTCGCTCGCTCGAGGGCGTCACGACTCCCGACTGTACCCGCACGTCGTGCACCGGCTGCGGGATCTGCCCCACGCTCCACGCCAAGAATGTATTGATGGGTGATCGCGCATGAGTGAGCGCCTGACCGACAACCCCTCGCTCTTTAGGCTTCGTGTTCGCTATGGCAAGCGCGATCGCCTTAAGTACCTGGGCCATCTCGAAGTAATCCATACCATTGAGCGCATCGTGCGCCGTGCGGGACTTCCCTATGCCGTCACGCAGGGATTCTCTCCGCACATGCGCGTGGGCTTCTCTTCGGCGCTGCCGGTGGGTACGTCGTCGACCTGCGAGTGGTATGACCTGTTTATGACCGAGTTCGTGGCGCTCGACGAGGCGTTTGGGCGCCTGGCTGCGGCGTCTCCGGCCGATCTGGCGCCCATCGAGGCGGCGTACATCGACGTGCGCACGCCGGCGTTGACGGCGCAGCTCACGCGCCTGTCGTATCGCATCGACCTGCACTTGGATCCCGAGGCGCCCGTAAGCGCCGACGAGGTGCGTCGTGCGATCGACACGCTGCGCGCGGGCCACGGCATCGACTACGCGCGCGGCAAAAAGAGCAAGCGCTTGGATTTGGATCACACGCTCGTGGGCTATGAGCTCACGGCGGGGGAGCGCCCGGACCATTTGGTGCTCATGCTCGACACCCATGCCGACAACGAGGGCTCCATGCGTCCGGAAATTTTGCTTTCTGCTGCTGATGTTTTGTTGCAGGGCTTGACCCCGGGCGTGGATGCACCTATTGTTTCCACCGGTATGCAAGACCTCGTGACCATCTGCTCCTACGATGTCGAGCGTCAGAATCAAGCATGCGAGGACGACGAGGGCCGACTCGTCAGCCCCATACCTGTGCGAACTTGTGGATTTGCTCCACATACTCGTTGACGGGGGTATTTTCGCCTGCTACTATATTCGGCTGTTGCACTAACTGATGCATGAAGGGCAAGTAAACATGTACGCAATCGTTAACACGGGCGGCAAGCAGTACAAGGTCGCCACCGACGATGTCATCACCGTCGAGAAGATCGAGGGCAATGAGGGCGACAAGGTCACCCTGCCGGTTATCTTCCTCAACGATGGTAAGAAGATCGTCACTGATCCCGACAAGCTGGCCAAGGCCAAGGTTACCGCTCAGATCGTTGAGCAGTTCAAGGGCGAGAAGCAGCTGGTCTTCAAGTTCCACAAGCGTAAGCGTTATCGTCGTCTGAAGGGTCACCGTCAGCAGCTCACCAAGCTGAAGATCGTGAAGGTCCAGGCTACGTCCCGCGCCAAGAAGGCTGTCAAGGCAGAGGCCGAGGCTGTTGCCGAGGCTCCCGTCGCCGAGTAGATTACACTCGTAACGAAAGAGTAGGTATACACAATGGCACACAAAAAAGGACTCGGTTCCTCCCGTAATGGCCGTGACTCCCGCGGTCAGCGCCTTGGCACGAAGCGCTATGCCGGCCAGACGGTAACCACGGGCACGATTCTCGTCCGTCAGCACGGCACGCACATCCACCCGGGTGAGAACGTTGGCCGTGGCAAGGACGACACGCTGTTCGCGCTGGTCGACGGTACCGTTGAGTTCCACAAGGGTATCAAGCACAGGGTCAGCGTACGCCCGCTCGCGAACGCGTAATTCACCCTTCATAGAGCACATATGTGGGAGGCACTTGAGTTTTAGGATTCAAGGGTCTCCCTCTTTTTTGTAGGAGGCGATTCTGTTGTCACAGTTCACCGATATCAGCCGCATTAACGTTTGCGGCGGCGACGGCGGAGCCGGATGCATGTCGTTTAGGCGCGAGGCATTTGTCCCCAAGGGCGGCCCCGATGGCGGCGACGGCGGTCGTGGCGGCAATGTCGTCATCCAGGCCGATGCTCAGCTGTC
>USAY01000184.1 GCA_900552755.1 uncultured Collinsella sp. | reverse complement strand
GGTGTCTCGCTGGTCCTCGGCTTCGCCTGCGGGATCGCTCGACTACCAAGCGCCCTGCCGGCACCCGCGGGTAGCCGACCAAAACCGCCTGAAGGGTCACATTTATCTGATAATTGAATCCCCGGCGTTATGCCGCTCGCTGGCGTTGCCAAAACATCGGCTGCTACGTGCCTTGGGCGCTAGTGACCGTTGCCCTTACATCTGTAACGAGTTGCTTACGCATCTCCAGGGTTCTCCGTACTATCATGAATCAGATTGAATTGAGATGATGATAGGGAGCGCCTTTTTATGATTGAGCTGCTCAGGCGTTTTGGTGGTAAGTTTCGCCGGTATATGGTGATTGGCCCTGCGTGCAAGTTGATTGAAGTGATCTTTGACCTGCTGACGCCGCTGGTGATTGCCCAGATGATCGATAAAGGTATCGGTGCGCACGACGTGAGTGCCGTCGTCCGCTACGGCATGGTGCTCGCCGCCATGGCTGTAATCGGCATCTCGTTTACGCTTGTTTGCCAGAAGATGGCGGCGCTCACCTCGCAGGGCATGGGTACTGACATTCGCGGCGCACTCTACCAGCACATCAACAAGCTGAGCTATGCCGAGCTCGACCGCTTTGGCACGCCGTCGCTCATCACGCGCATTACCAACGACGTTAACCAGGTCCAGCTCGCTGTGGCGCTGGGCGTGCGCATGCTCATCCGCTGGCCCTTTCTAGCGGTGGGCTCCATGTGCGCGGCCCTTGCCATCGACCTTAAGCTCGGCATCATCTTTTTGATCTGCACGCCCGCCATTGGCCTGGTGTTCTGGGTTGTCATGGCGCGCTGCATTCCGTACTACAAGCAGCTGCAGGCAAAGCTCGACCGCATCGCACTTATCTGTCGCGAGGGGCTTTCGGGCGCCCGCGTGGTCCGTGCGTTTGTGCGCGAAGATCACGAGCGTGAGCGTTTTGCCCAAGCGGCTGACGATCAGGCGCATGTCGCCATCGCGGTGGGCAAGCTCTCGTCGATTCTTAATCCCGTTACGTTTCTTGTGATGAACCTGGGCGTGTGCGCCATCCTGTGGGTGGGTGGCATTCAGGTCAACGTGGGCGAGCTCACACAGGGCCAGGTCATGGCGTTTGTGAACTACATGACGCAGACCCTGACCTCCATCGTGTATGTCGCCAACCTGGTCGTGGTCTTTACCAAGGCGAGCGCCAGCGCGTCGCGTATCAACGAGGTGCTCAATTGCGTGCCGAGTATCACCGACGAGGGCAACGAGCCGGTCGCCCTGCCCGAGCCGAGCGAACTGGCGGGTGGCGCTGTTCCGGTCCCTGCGTTGAGCTTTGACCATGCGAGTTTTTCGTTTGGCGCGGGCGCGGCAAATGCCGTGAGCGATGTGACGCTGGAGCTGCCGCTGGGCAAAACGCTTGGCATTATCGGCGGCACGGGCAGCGGTAAGTCGACGCTCGTCTCGCTTATCCCGCGCCTGTACGATGCGAGCACTGGCAGCGTGAGCGTGATGGGCGCCGACGTGCGCACCTGGCCGCTCGATCAGCTGCGCCACGTGGTCGCGACCGTTCCGCAGCGCGCGTCGCTCGTGAGCGGCACGATCCGCAGCAACCTAACCTGGCGCGACGAGTCGGCGACCGACGAGGAGCTTTGGGCGGCGCTCGATATGGCGCAGGCCAGCGAGTTCGTGCACAACAAGCCCCAGGGCCTCGACGCCCCGGTCGAGGCGGGCGGCAAGAACTTCAGCGGCGGACAACGTCAGCGCCTGACCATCGCACGTGCCCTGGTGGGCGCTCCGCAGGTCCTAATCATGGATGACTCCGCCTCGGCGCTCGACTTTAAGACCGACGCGGCGCTTCGCCATGCCATCCGCGAGCGCAGCGTGCGTGGTGCCGCCGAGGGTGGGCTGCCGCTCACGACCGTCATCGTGAGCCAGCGCGTCTCGACCGTACGCGACGCCGACATGATCTGCGTGCTCGACCATGGCTCGGTTGCCGGCCTGGGCACACATGACGAGCTCTATGCGACCTGTCAGCTCTATCGCGAGATTTGCCAGTCGCAGCTTCGTCGCGAGGAGCTCGAGGGTCAGCAGGGGAGCGCGACGCCCGCGTCTGTCCCAAGTCCCGCGTCCGCCCCGGCTGCCCCGGCATCCACTTGCTCAAAGGAGGGTTGCTAGATGAACCCGTATACTTCTTCCGGTTCGGTCGCCACGATGACCGCTAATGTGTCCGGCAACGATAACCTCAACGACCTGGGCGACGGCCCGCGCCAACCCGGTGATCCCGAGCGCTATCCCGTGGGCGCGGTGACGCGCCGCCTGCTGGGCTATGTTCGCCCGCACCGTATTTCGTTTACGGCGTCGTTTGTGAGCGCCGCCATCTCGGTGATTCTGCAGCTCTACACGCCCATCCTCATTGGTGAGGGCATCGACCTGATCGTCGCCACCGGGCAGGTGGACTTCGATGCGCTGCTGCCGCTCGTTACCAAACTCGCGATTGTCGTGATGGGTGCTGCGGCCTTCCAGTGGCTGCAGGGCTACTGCGTCAACCGCCTGTCCTACGAAACGGTGCGCGACATGCGCGTGGAGGCGAGCGACAAGCTCAGCCGCATGCCGCTCA
>USAY01000183.1 GCA_900552755.1 uncultured Collinsella sp. | reverse complement strand
TTTTCATTACGAGATCGACGATGTTGTCTATACGGACGATCTGTATCAGTCGATTACGCCGGACAAGTTTTTTGCCCAGATTGCCGCGGGCGCCATGCCCAAGACGTCTCAGGTGAGCGTGGGTGAGTACGAGGAGTTTTGGGAGCCGTTTGTTGCCGAGGGTAAAGACGTGCTGCACCTTACGTTGTCGTCGGGTATTTCGGGCACGTATGGATCGGCCTGCGTTGCGGCGCAGATGCTCGCGGATCGCTATCCCCAGGGCGGCAAGGTGCGCGTCATCGATTCGCTGGGGGCGTCTTCGGGCTTTGGCCTGTTGCTGGAATATGCTGCCGACGTGCGCGATAGCGGGGCTTCGCTCGACGAGACAGCCGCTTGGATTGAGGAGCATAAACTCAACCTTCACCACTGGTTCTTCTCGACCGATCTGTCGAGCTATCTGCGCGGCGGTCGCATTTCGGCCGCGAGCGCAATCATCGGCACGGCGCTTAAGATTTGCCCACTTATGACGGTTGATTGCGAAGGTGGGCTGTCGCCACGTGAGAAGATTCGCACTAAGAAGCGCGCGATTTCCGAGATGGCTAAGACCATGATGGCACACGTGCAGGACGGTGCGGATTATTCGGGTAAGTGCGTCTTGTCCCATTCGGCGTGCCGTGAGGATGCCGAGGCCGTTGCGGCGCTGATTGAGGAACAGGTTCCGCAGCTCAAAGGCAAGATTGAAATCAACAATATCGGTGCTCTGATCGGTTCGCACACCGGACCTGGTACGGTGGCGCTCTTCTTTATGGGCGATAAGCGCGTGGATTAACTTGGCCCATCACGTCGTGCACGATTGCTCAAACAGCAAGGCCCGTCCCGTTGTTTGCGGGACGGGCCTTGCTGTTGCGGTTAGCGTTTCTTGCCGCGGAAGAAGAAGCCGTGCAGCGAGGGCTTGAGGCCGCGATTGGCGCGATGCTCCTCGACGCGCTTATGGATCGAGGCGGCACGTTCGAGCACCTCATCGGGAATCGGCACGTCGGGATTCATGTTCTCGACCTGACTGACCTCGGCGGCGGCGACCTGGTCGATAATGGGCACGTCGTCGCGCGAGATGGCGGGCGTCGCGTCTTCTTTCATTTTGCGGTAGCGCTGCATCATGTCGGTCTGCAGCTGCTGAGCCGAAGGCGGTGTCCAGATGATGGCGTTGGCACCGGCGGCGATGGTCTCACGGATGCTCTCGGGCGTCTTGCCGCCCGGTGCGATGAGCGGCAGGTTGGGATAGTGTTCGCGCAGCTCGCGTAGGACCTGGGGCGTGTTTTTGCCGGCTGCGATGTTGAGGATCTTGGCTCCGGCGCGCACTTTGGCATGCGCATCATCGTCGCAACGTACGACCGTGGCGATGACGGGGATGTCGGCGATGTTGGTGATGTGCTCGACCATCTCGGCAGTGGCGGGGGAGTTGACCACGCAGCCCGCCGCGCCCTGCATCTCGGAGACGGCTGCCATCTGTACGGAGCGCTTACCGGTCGTAGTTCCGCCGCCCACGCCTACAAAGACCGGGCACTCGGCGACGGTCAACAGCGCCTGCGTAATGGCCGGCTGAGGCGTGAAGGGGTAAACGGCAAAGACGGCATCGGCGTTGGAGTTGCGGATGACCGCGACGTCGGTGGTGTAGATAAGCGACTTGATACGACGACCGAAGAGCGTAAAGCCGCTGGCCTCCTCGATTTCGTCGGGCATGCGGAGGGCCGCCTTTCGCAAACGCCCGTCGATGGGCAGCGGCTCCATGGGAAGCAGTCCGTTGGGGGTCACGGCTACCTGGGGCTCGGTGAACTCGTCTGCGAGCTCGACCTCGGAAAAATCGACCGAGGCGACGATGTCCTCGTGAACCTCGGCGGGAACATCGATGGGAGCTTGGTCGTTAGTCGCGGCAGGCGCATCGAAGGAGCTGGTGCCGACAAAGGCGTCGACGCGCTCGTTTAGGTCGTTGAGGGTATCCATGGATCCTCGATTCTATGTGATGGTGGCCGGCAAGGTGCCGGCAGCGTTGTGCTTGCTAAATCGTTTGACGAGTTGATTTTTCCCCGCCGCGCCATCCGTTAGACCGAAGGGTTGGCGAACGTGAAGGAGCTGTGGTGGCGGGTATTGAGGTGCTATCTTGAATGTCCCGTTTAAAAGAGAGGTGACGCGGAATGGAATTCACAGCAATGTTGGGCTCGATTGGCCTGTGTGTGGGCGCAATCGTAGCCGCCGCGGTCATCTACTTTGTGGTTACGGCCATTAAAGGCAAAAGAGCCGAGCGTAAGGAACGCGAGGCACTTAAACAGCATCGCGACCAGCAGGGCAAACGCGCACAGAGATAGCTTGTTGAGTTTTGAATCCGTGCGCTAGCTGCGTTTTCGGATCAGGGCAATGTAGAAGCCCTCAAAGTCGCGGCTGGGTGGAATGGTGAGCGTGCCGGGCAGGCCGTTGGCGATGGCCGATACCTGACCCGCGGCAATGGCCTCGGTCAGGGCGTTGGACTCGGTGCGTGGCTCCTCACCAGCTTCCTGGGCGCGGCGTACCTCACTTTCGCTTGGCGTGCCGTCGAGGGGGATGAGCTCGCAGTCCATATGCTTGTCGAGGGCCTCTTG
>USAY01000182.1 GCA_900552755.1 uncultured Collinsella sp. | reverse complement strand
GCGTGGCGAGCTGTTCGCGCAGGTGCTCCTCGCTGGCGCCCAGGTCGAGCAGGGCTGCGACGGTCATGTCGCCGCTGATGCCCGAGGTGCCGTCGATGATAAGCGTGTGCTGATGGTTGGACATAGAATGCTCCTTAACGGGCGCGGGATGTACCGGCGCTCAAATGATTGATAAGACTTGCCTGGTAGGCGGCGCCGAAGCCATTGTCGATGTTGACGACTGAAACGCCGCTGGCGCAGGAGTTGAGCATGGCGAGCAGTGCGGCCACGCCGCCAAAGCTCGCGCCGTAGCCCACGCTGGTGGGGACGGCGATGACCGGACAGCTCACAAGACCGCCGATAACGCTCGCCAGGGCGCCTTCCATGCCGGCGATGGCGATGACCACCTGCGCCTGGGCAAGTTCCTCAGCATGAGCGAGCAGGCGGTGCAGGCCGGCGACACCCACGTCGTAGAGGCGATCGACCTCGTTGCCGTAGAACTCGGCCGTCAGTGCCGCCTCTTCGGCGACGGGCAGGTCGCTCGTGCCGGCGCAGGCGACGACGATGTGTCCGTTGCCGGTGGGGGAGGGCTTGCCACCCACCAGGGCGAGCTGGGCGTCCGGGATATATCCCAGGTCGATGTCGTTGCCAAGAAGCTCCGTGGTGCGTGCGGCTTTTTCGGCATCCAAGCGTGTGACTAGGATGCGCTCCTGGCCGGCATCGCGCAGCGCTTCGATAATGGCGGCAATCTGCTCGGCGGTTTTACCGGCACCGTAGACAACCTCGCCGGCTCCCTGGCGCACTCCGCGCGAAAGATCGAGCTGCGCAAAGCCCAAATCGGCGGTCGGAGCCGTCTGGATGCGCGTGAGGGCGTCGGCAGGGGTGACTGATCCGCCGGCAACGTCGCTCAGCAGCTGCTCAAGATCTCGCTTATCCATATATGTTCCCTTCGACGGCGCAAAGTCTAGCACTCAAAGGGTATGTTTCCGAACACTAAGACAAAATTGTTCGGAAACTATAGGACGGACTGATTCAATTGTTAGACGGATCGGCTAGTCGCGCAGGATGATGTCCATGGCGAGCATCAGGTTACGCTCGTCGATGGCAAACGGGGCGGCTTCGCGCGTCTTTGGCTTGGCGCAAAACGCGATGCCCGTGCCAGCGGCCTGGATCATGGGGATGTCGTTTGCCCCGTCGCCAATAGCGACCGTGTGGGCCATGTCGACGCCGCACTCAACTGCCCAGTCCAGCAGCTGGATGAGCTTGGACTCCTTGGTCACAATCTCGGCAGCCAACTTACCGGTAAACTTGCCGTCCACGACCTCTAGGCGGTTGGCCAGGCAAAAATCGATGCCCGCGGCGGCTGCGATCTTGTCAGCGACCTCGTGGAAGCCGCCGCTTACCACGCCGACCTTCCAGCCCTTGCTGTGCGCCGAGCGCACAAGCTCCAACGCGCCGGGGGTAAATGTCATGCGCTCAAAGGTGCGCTCGAACACGCTCTCGTCCAGGCCGGCGAGCAGCCCCACGCGCTCCTCGAGCGCCTGCTTAAAGTCGAGCTCGCCGCGCATGGCGCGTTCGGTGATCTGTGCCACCTGCTCGCCCACGCCGGCCTCTTCGCCCAACAGGTCGATGACCTCCTGGTTGATGAGCGTGGAGTCGATATCCATAACGATGAGGCGTGCAGTCATGGCGGGCCTTTCCGAGTGCTGTTTTATTGGGGCATATTGTCGCACGTGACGAGCGCGGGCGGGTGCCGCGGCGCGTCAATTGTTTCGTCTCCGTCAAGTCTTTGGGCAGGAGCCACTTTTTCGCGGCACATCGACGCGAGTGCGATAAGATAGAACGCCATGTCTGGCTGCGCGGTTTACGCAGGCTGGGCAAATCTGTACGACGCCGCCCGGAACGACACGGGGCGGCACAGATCCATAAAGGAGGATCACTGGTATGAGCCAGACCCGTCCCATCGACGAGCATTCCATGCACACCCGTACCTGCGGCGAGCTTCGCCGTGAGAACGTGGGCGAAGAGGTCACCCTCACCGGTTGGGTGAGCCGTCGCCGCGACCACGGCGGCCTTATCTTCTGCGACCTTCGCGACCGCGAGGGCATCACGCAGCTCACCTTCGACCCCGAGCACTCCGACGGCGACGCCTTTAAGATCGCCGAGACCATGCGTCCCGAGTGGCCCATCAAGATCCACGGCGTCGTGCGCTCCCGTGGCGAGGAGACCACCAACACCAAGCTCGCGACCGGCGAGATCGAGGTCCTGACCGACCACGCCGAGGTGCTCAACACGTCCGTCACCCCGCCGTTCCAGATCGAGGACGGCATCGAGACCAGCGAGGACACCCGCCTGCGCTATCGCTATCTGGACCTTCGTCGTCCCGAGATGATGGCCAACCTCAAGCTGCGCTCCGACTTTACCTTTGCCATTCGCGAGGCGCTGCACAACCGTGAGTTCATGGAGGTCGAGACGCCCTCCCTGTTCAAGTCTACGCCCGAGGGCGCCCGCGACTTCATCGTCCCCAGCCGCATCCAGCCGGGCAACTTCTATGCCCTGCCGCAGTCCCCGCAGCTCCTGAAGCAGCTGCTTATGGTCGGTGGCGTCGAGCGCTACTACCAGGTTGCCAAGTGCTTCCGCGACGAGG
>USAY01000181.1 GCA_900552755.1 uncultured Collinsella sp. | reverse complement strand
ATTGGAGGAAGCATGAGCTACACGCAGAAAGTTCTCGAAGAGCTCAAGGCCCGCTATCCCGAGCAGCCTGAGTTCATCCAGGCCGCGACCGAGATCCTCGGCACCATTCAGCCGGCGCTCGATGCCCATCCCGAGTACGAGGAGGCCGCCCTGCTTGAGCGCCTCGTCGAGCCCGAGCGCATCGTTATGTTCCGTGTCCCCTGGGTCGACGACCAGGGCAAGGTTCAGGTCAACCGCGGCTACCGCGTCGAGTTCAACTCTGCCATTGGACCCTACAAGGGCGGCCTGCGCTTTAACCCGACGGTCACCCTGGGTATGCTCAAGTTCCTGGGTCTGGAGCAGATTCTCAAGAACAGCCTGACCACCCTTCCCATGGGCGGCGGCAAGGGCGGTTCCGACTTTGACCCCAAGGGCAAGTCCAACAACGAGATCATGCACTTCTGCCAGTCCTTCATGACCGAGCTCTATCGCCACATTGGCCCCAACACCGACGTTCCTGCCGGCGACCTGGGCGTTGGCGGCCGCGAGGTTGCCTACCTGTTCGGTCAGTACAAGCGCCTGACCAACGAGTGGACCGGCGTCCTTACCGGCAAGGGTCTCTCCTTTGGCGGCTCGCTCGCCCGTACCGAGGCCACCGGTTACGGTCTGGTCTACTTTGTGGACGAGTACCTCAAGAGCCGCGGCGACTCCTTCGAGGGCAAGAACGTCGTCGTTCACGGCTCCGGTAACGTCGCCATCTACGCGGTCCAGAAGGTCGCTCAGCTCGGCGGCAAGGTCCTGGCCTGCTCCGATACCCACGGCTGGGTCGAGGATCCCGACGGCATCGACTACACCGTGCTCGAGCATGTCTACAACAAGAAGCGCTCCGGCCACGACAAGGGCGTTACGCTCGCTATGTACGTCGACGAGAAGCCCAATGCCACGTGGCACGAGGGTGACGGCCGTGGCGTGTGGCAGCTGCCCTGCGACATCGCGCTGCCCTGCGCTCGCGAGAACACGCTGCTGCTCGAGGACGCCCAGGCGCTCGTCGCCAACGGCTGCAAGGTGGTCGGCGAGGGCGCGAACATGCCCACGACCATCGAGGCCACGACCTACTTCCAGAAGAACGGCGTCGCCTTTATGCCCGGTAAGGCTGCCAACGCCGGCGGCGTGCTCGTGTCCGGCCTGGAGATGAGCCAGAACGCCGAGCACCTGTCCTGGACCTTCGAGGAGGTCGACGGCAAGCTCGAGCAGCTTATGCGCGGCATGTTCCACAACGTGGACGACACCGCCAAGGAGCACGGCGAGGAGGGCAACTTCGTTATGGGCGCCAACATCGCCGGCTTCCTGAAGGTCGCCGATGCCATGCTCGCCCAGGGCGTCTGCTAAATCTTCGATCGAAATCGCATCGCAGAAGGCTCCCAGTCATCTTGGCTGGGAGCCTTTTTTGATCCGCATGCGACGGAGGAAAACGGTTCATTTTGTCCCGACACGAGCTGTGCCCCCTCGTTTGGTACACTTAAAGGAACTGGACAAGTGAAGAGATGGGGGAGAACGTGCTCAAGTTCGGTACCTACGTCCGTGTTGGAAACGCGGCCGAAGCCTATGAGCTCTTGCAGAAGAACCGCAACAACAAGATTGTGGGCGGCGGCATCTGGATGCGCCTGGGTTCGCGTCGTGTGGCGACGGCGATTGACCTTTCGGCCTGCGGACTCGATCAGATCGAGGAGACCGAGACCGAGTTTCGCATCGGTGCCATGTGCACCCTGCGCCAGCTTGAGCGCCATGCCGCGCTCAACGCGCTTGTCAACAATGTCTTTGAGTTTGCTGTCCACGACATCGTGGGCGTTCAGCTGCGCAACACCGCCACGGTGGGCGGCAGCATCTACGGCCGCTTTGGCTTCTCGGACGTTCTCTCCGCCTTCCTCGCGCTCGATTCGTACGTTGAGCTGACGGGCGCCGGTCGCGTGCCGCTCGCCGAGTTCGTGGACATGGGCTATGTGCGCGACGTGATCGAGCACGTCGTGGTCGTTAAGCACGATTACCGTGCGAGCTACGAGGCCGTGCGCAAGGCCGCGACCGACTTCCCCTCGCTGAACGTCACCGCCGCCTGGTGGGACGGCTCCTGGCATGTTACCGTGGGCGCCCGCCCGCTGCGCGCGACCCTGCTGCAGGGCGAGGCGTGTGGCCTGGTGAACGAGCAACCTTCTGAGGACGAGCTGCGTGCCCTAGCGGCATCCGTGCGTGCCCTGAGCTACGGCACCAACCTGTGGGGCTCGGCCGACTACCGCCGCCGCATCTCGGCCCCGCTCGCCATCCAGGCTGTGCGTCGCGCCGCCGGCATCGAGCTTTCGGCCGCGCTTGCCCGCGAGCTCGAGACCGTGCAAGTGCCTAAGTTCGCCACGGACGAGTATTCCTGCCGCCGCGTGCCCGGCGTCGATTCTAGTGAGGTGCGCTAATGGCTGCCAAACTCATCGATCTTTCCTTTACGCTCAACGGCCGCAAGGTCAAGGTCCAGATTGCCCCCGACACCATGCTCTTTGCGCTTTTGCGCGAGCAGGGTTGCGCGTCGGTGCGCTGTGCCTGCGAAACCACCAACTGCGGCCTGTGCACGGTGTGGCTCGACGGCGACCCGGTGCTGAGCTGCTCGGTTCCCGCCGCGCG
>USAY01000180.1 GCA_900552755.1 uncultured Collinsella sp. | reverse complement strand
ATTCGGTCGACTGGCACATGCCCGAGGTCTGCCCCGTGTGCGGCAGCCCCGTGGTTCACGAGGATGGCGAGGTGGCCTACCGCTGCGTGTCCATCGACTGCCCCGCACAGCTCAAGGAGCGCCTGCTCCACTGGGTGAGCCGCGGCTGCATGGACGTCGACGGCCTGGGCGACGAGATCGTCGACAAGATGATCGCCGCTGGCCTGATCCACGATGTCACGGACTTCTACCAGCTCACGGTCGACGACATCGCCGGCCTGGACACGGGGCGCGTGTACGCCAGCTCCAACAGCAAAAAGGGCGTTAAGAAGGGCGATCCCATTCCGGTAGGCCTTAAGACGGCCGAGAAAATCATCGCCGAGCTCAACAAGTCCAAGAGCCAGCCACTCGGGCGTGTGCTGTTTGCCCTGGGCATCCGTCATGTGGGCAAGAGCGTGGGCGAGGTCATCGCCGAGCGATTCCTATCGATCGACAAGCTCATCTTGGCGAGCGAAGAGGATATCGCCGAGTGCGAGGGCATCGGTCCCAAGATTGCGGCGAGCGTCAAGCAGTTCCTGGCCGTGCCCGAGAACCTCGCCGTGCTGGAGCGCTTGCGTCAGGCGGGCCTGTCGCTCGAGGTCGACTTGGGCGCCGCGCATGCACAAGCCGCAGCCGACGCTGGGGTGGCGGGCGAGCTTGCCGACGCACAGCCGCTTGCGGGTCTGACCTTTGTGCTCACCGGCACGCTCGTCAACCGCACACGCGACGAGGCGGGTGCGGCGCTCAAGGTGCTCGGCGCCAAGGTCTCGGGCAGTGTTTCAAAGAAGACGAGCTATCTGGTCGCCGGCCCCAAAGCGGGCTCCAAGCTCACCAAGGCTGAGCAGCTGGGCGTACCCGTACTGGACGAGGATGCACTCGAGCAGATCTTGGCGACTGGTGAGGTGCCCCAGGCTTAGTACATCGATAACCAAATTAGAAAACCTCCCGGAAAGGTTGATACTTTCCGGGAGGTTTTTATTTGGGCGTGGTGGCGGGCAGCATGATCTGCGTCATGTAGGTTGCTGAGGGTGACCCTGCGGAGCGGTGTCGTTCCGGAGCGATAGAAGATTCATTCAAAGCAAAGGGGCCCCGCAGTGAGGTCTCACAACGGGGCTGCCCCATTGTGATGAGTTTTATACACTTTAACATTAATATTAACGTGTATACTTAGCAGTGAAGATATATGTTGAGAGGAGCAGTTATGGTTACCGTCGCGTTTTCGGAACTGCGCCAAAACCTTACGCAGGTGGCCGAAAAGGTTGCCAATGAGGGCGAGGAGGTTGTGGTCTTCAAGCGGAGCAAGCCGTTGTTCAAGATCGTGCCGCTCGACTATGAAGGTCCAGTTACGGTGGAATATGACGCTGCCCAGGAGCGTGGGGGCGCAAAACCGACGTGCGGCACGGGCAAGCCCAAGCGCGACGTGGGTACGATGTGGCATCCCAAGATCACCTGGAAGGAGATCCGTGAGATGCTCGCGGAGAATGAGGACTACCAGGAGTATCTCGATATCGTGGCTAACATGCCAAAGGGAACGCCGCTCGATACGATGACGGTTGAAGATGAAAAGCGCGTCGCGAGGGAGCGCTACCTATGAGGGCATTTCTCGATACCAATTTTCTGCTCGATTGCGTGCTGCCGGGCCGGCCGGAGCATGGGGCGGCGCAAACGACCAAGGGGCTCGTTGACGTGGGACTTATCGAGGGTGTTGTTTCGGCCTGCTCTCTCAAGGACGCGTACTACATTCTCACTAAACAGGCAGGCGAGGCGCGCGCCCGCGAGGTAGTGCGCGACTGTCTTAAGAGCTACTCGGTAGAGCCTCTCGACCAAGAAGCTTGTTTTACCTCCGCCTATTCCGATGAGCCGGACTTTGAGGACGGCTGTATCCGTGCGATGGCCGAGCGTGCCGGCGTGGACTTTATCATCACGCGTGACCGCGCCGCTTTTGTGCGCTCGACCATCAAGACCTTCTCGCCTGCAGAGTTCATCCGTGCGTTTCCGATTCCGGAGGAGTAAAACCGCCATATCGGGGATTGTCCTCGACATGGCGGTTCTCCTGTAGCTGACGCTCGTTAGTTGAGCTGCACTGCATGCCTGTCCGGGAGGTTCTTAATCGAGCACAGTAACGGGCACCGTGATCTGTGTCACGTATGTTGTGGGGTCGTCGCTGATGATGTCGTCGATCAGGGCAATCTCGCGCGATGGACCGGCGGGTGTCAGGTTATGTTCGCGCATATAGCCGAGCAGCTGCTTATAGCGCGGGCCCGCTTGCCCGTGCGTGCCGCGAAAGCTTATGGCCAGGCAGCGCGCGGTGGATCGCGTCTCGACGTCGCCCACGTAATCATCGGTGTCATCGAGTAGTAGAAAGACCTCGTCGTAGCCATCAAAGTCGCCGGCGGCGAGGCGCTCGGCGCTAATACCGACGCCCAAGTTGCCCAGGAAGACAAAGGTCTCGTGCTGGCCCTTCTGCAGTTGACGAATTTGCCACTCTAGCGCATAGGCATCGGTAGGGTTGACGCGTTCGCGCAACACGACGCAGCGGAGCTCGGGCACATCGATTGTGCAAATGGTGTCGAGCTCGGTGTTCAGGGCATCGTGGAGCAGCGCAAGCCGGTTATCGATCTTACGCGA
>USAY01000179.1 GCA_900552755.1 uncultured Collinsella sp. | reverse complement strand
TCGGGCAGGATGAAGGCGTCTGGGTACCAGGCGACGGGGTTGTGGGCGATGCCGGCGGCATCGAGCGCCGCAGCGATGTCCTCGGCGGTTGCCTTGAGCGTGTTGGCGCGCAGCGTGACCGGGCGTGTGACCGCGGCGCCGAAGCCCTTGATCATGAGCTCGGCATCGGCGGGCGCATAGGCGCCGGCGACCGTGTCGACCATAAAGCGCGGCAGGTCGGCGGCGGAGGGTTGGGCGGCAAGCTGGTCGGAAAGCTCGGTGGCGGCAAACTGCCTGAGCTTGAGCTCGGCCTTGACCTGCTTTTTCTGCTTACGACGACGCGGCTTGGACATCCGTCTTTCCTTCCCATTCCGTTACATGTCGAGTGTTTAGTACTGGCTCTCGTGCTTGCTAAAGAAGTCGAAGCGCGGGGGCAGCGGCTTCACGCGGTGCTCGCCGGGCTTCTCGCCCAGGATCTCCACGAACTCGTCCGTGGAGGCAAAGATGTTATCCCAGCTAAAGAAAGCGACCGGGTCGACGTCGAAGTACTCGCAGATGAGCTCGCAGCCGGCCGGCACAATACCGTGCATCAGGACGGTCGCCACGCGCAGCTCGGTAAAGGCGTCGACAAGGGCCTGCGTCATCGCGGCATTGGCCGGCTCGCCCTCGAGCTTGTTGGCGGCCTTGGAGGCGTCGCTCCAGCGCTTGTTGGCGGCGCGCAGGTAGTCGTCGCACACGGCAAGCGCGCGGTGCGTCTCGAACTTGTACATGGCCTGCTCAAAGGCGAGGGCTGCCTGCTGGGCGGCTTCGACCACGGTGTCAGAAGCGGCACCGGCGGGGATGCAGCCGTTGCGGTAGGGGCTCTCGTCGCCTTCCTTGACGGCGACGCCGTAGAAGCAGCTGCGGGCCAGACGGTTGAACACGCCGGTCAAAAGGGCGCTCTCCTTAAGGGCCGGGTCGATAACGCGCTTGTCGTCGCAGGCGCGTACCTCGTTGCCGTCCTTGTCCTTGCCGGTTACGCGCGTGTCGTATGCCTTGGGACTAAAGCTCACCGGCTTCTCGGACAGGCCGAGCGACAGCCAGTGCGCGCGCATCTGCTCGCAGGTGTAGTGGTTGAGCAGGTCGTCTGCCGGCGGGGGAGGCGTCTGCGAGGACGAGCTGGCCTTTTTGCCCATGTAGAGCAGGTGGTAGCAGGCGCTGACGGTGCTCTGCGTGAGGTCCCAGCCCAGGGCCTCCCACATGGCGGTCTGCGCGATGCAGTAGAAGTAGATGTTGTCCTGACCGATAAACTGGTAGATCTGAGCGTCGTCAGAGCACCACCAGTCGCGCCAGTCGAGCGAGCTGTGCTGGTAGGTGGGCGCGGGGACCTGCGTGGAATCGGCGGCGGGCTCGCCCATGAGGGCGGCATCCTGGGCGGCGACGCCCTCGGTCACGCCGGCGGCCTTGGCATCGCGTGCGAGCACGGTGCGGGTGTAGCTGATGGGCGCCCACAGGCTCTCGGGCCAGCACCAGCAGGTGACGTCGTTCACGCCGTCGACCTCGGGCACCGGAACGCCCCAGTCGATGTTGCCGGTGATGCGGAAGGGCACGAGCGCCTTGCCGCTGCGGAAGCGCACGCCGCCGTTGGCGAGCACCGCGTGGGCGTCGTCGCGCTCCTTCCAGCTGGGGAAGGTGACGGTAAAGCTGCTCTTGTTGCCCTCGGGCTCCAGCACGGTGTGCTCAGGAAGCTGATCCTCGACGGCATCGAAGGCCTCGCGGAACTTGTTCTGGATGTAGAGCTGGGCCGGCAGCAGCCACTCCTCCATGGTCTTGGAGACCACGGAGCGAACCTGCGGGTTCTGGGCGAGCTTGGCGGTATAGGTCTTCATAAAGTCGAGGTAGGCCGGCAGGTCGAAGTAGAGGTTGTCGACCGGGCGCAGCTCGGGCACCTCGCCGGTGAGCTGGCTTTTGGGCGCGATGAGCTCCTCGGGCTCAAACTGGTGGCCCAGGTCGCACTCGTCGGCATAGGCCTTCTCGGACTTGCAGCCCTGGATGGGGCAGCGGCCGATCACCTGACGGCCGTTGAGGAACGTGCCGGCCTTGGCATCGTAGAACTGCAGCGTGGAGCGCTTGGAGATGGTGCCCCGCTCGTGCAGGCGCTTGATAATCTCGGCGGTCACCTCGTTGTGAATCTGCGCAGCCGGCTCAAGGCCCGAGCCGCCGTAGATGTCGCAGCTGATGTTGTAGTTGTTGAGGGTCGCTGCTTGGCGGGAGTGGTTGGACTCGACGTACTCGCTAATGGACTTGTCGTAGCCTTCGTTCTCCTTGAGCTTGCGGTAGCTCTCCATGATGGGCGAGCCGTAGCAGTCGGTGCCCGAGGTGAAGATAACGTTCTCGCGGCCCAGACGGTCGCGCAGGAAGCGGGCGAAGAAGTCGGCCGGGACAAAGACGCCGCCAACGTGGCCAAAGTGAAGGCCCTTGTTGCCGTAGGGCTCGCCGGCGGTAACGATGGCGCGGCGAGGCCAGCTGGGACGGTCGTTCATGGAGTATCTAGATGCCATGGGACTCCTTCGCATATGGTGAGGGCGCAGCCGGGCGCAAGGCCTGGCGACGCGGTGGTCAATTCGTGCATATCGTTCGACATTATCGCACATGCGGGCGGGTACGTGGCAGGGGCGCTATCCTAAGATGCTATGAATGAGATTTCCAACATACATGCGTTTGAGGACGAGGATTTTCTGCACGCCTGCTTTGTGTGGGGGATGGCCGTGCTCGGCGCATTTGCCGTGTGCCTGGTGCCGGTGTT
>USAY01000178.1 GCA_900552755.1 uncultured Collinsella sp. | reverse complement strand
ACGACAAGATCGTCGCCGCCGCCGGTTACCCGGATCTGCAGCTGCTCGGCATTGGCAACAACGGCCACATCGGCTTCAACGAGCCCGATGACCACTTCTCCAAGGGCACGCACTGCGTCGACCTCACCGAGAGCACCATTCAGGCCAACAGCCGCCTGTTCGACAGCATCGACGACGTTCCCCGTCAGGCCTACACCATGGGTACCCAGACCATCATGTATGCCCGCATGATCCTGGTCGTCGCCAACGGCGAGGCCAAGGCTCAGGCCGTGCACGATATGTGCTACGGTCCGGTTACGCCCGCGTGCCCGGCTTCGATCCTGCAGCTGCACACCAACTGCGTTGTCGTTGCCGACGAGGCCGCCCTTTCGCTCTGCGAGTAGCGCGAATCCTGCACCTCGACATAGCCTTGCCTAAGGCCTCCGCTTTGCGGGGGCCTTTTTGCTATCCCTTTCCGCCCGCTTGACCAAAATCTTGCCGCAAGCTTGACGAATGCCGGATGTCCAACAGTTTGATTCATTTCATACCAGATTCTATGCAAAAATGCCACTAAAAGGTCGCAGACGGTAGCGGGTGCTAGGCGAGTTGAATGACATGACTGAACCATGTTCATATGAGTTACACTGCCACTGGGATGGGACAAGCCGACAAGCATATTTACCTGCTCAAAGACCGATTAGTCGGGGGATTAATAACAATCGGCCCTCGCTGTACAAAAACTTGCCGCTTGCGTACCGAAAGACAACCTAAAACACAAAACCGCTCTATTCATGGTGCGGCTTGTATGGTCTTGCGGTTACGGTGTCCATACGGTCGAGTAGAGGAGCGGGTATGGTAAACGATTTGGATAGTATAGACGACCTCGAACTGATGCCGCTGGGCGGAGGCTATATGGTGCGACGTGAGCGTCTGCTAAATGAGCTTATCGCCAAGGGCCGAAAGGCCGGCATCGTGGTTCTCTACGCGCCTGATGGCTTTGGGAAAACCTCGGTGCTGCTGCAGTACACCCAAGAGGTAAAAAGTGACCCGACGCGAGGCCCCGTGCGGATTATCGAGGCGGATCGAGCCATTGGGCGCGAGGTGTTTATGCAGCTCGAGGTGGTAACCGAAGAGCTCAAAGACAAGCCGCATTCCCTTGTCGCGATTGATAATGTGCCAAATCTCGATCAGCGCGATACCGAAGACCTCATTGACAGGATTCGCGGCCTGCGCGCTATGGGGGTAGGGGTCTTTATCTCCTGCCGTCCTTCAAATCGTCAGCTGATTCATGGGCTGGGTGACTCGGTTAAGATCAATGCGCAAATGCTCAAGGTGCATGCCTATGAGTATTCGGCGTGGGCATCGGCGTTTTCGATTAGCACATCGCTTGACTTTTACCAGCTCACACAGGGTGTGCCCGAGCTTGTTTCGGCTTTGCAGACGGGTCTGTACGGCCAGGGCGATGTTGCCGGTCTGCTCGAAAGCGAGATTGTCAACGTGTATGGTGCGGCACTTGTCGATCTTGCTTCGCTCGATAATAATGCGCTGTTCTGCGTTGCCTGCCTCATGATCTTGATGGGCGAGGGCAATATTGCAGAACTCGAGGTTTGTGGAGTGAGGCTGTCGATGATCGACCAGTCCTACCTTGTACGCGACTACCCGATCTTTGGCTTGGACCCCGCCGAGCGGAGTTTTACGTGTCTGGGCACGGAGGATAACGGACGCTTGCGCTTGCGTAAGTTGGTGGCCGAGGTTCGCCCCGAACTTGTTCCGAGGGCGGCCCGGATTTTGCTTAAGGCGGGCCGATGCGATGCGGCGATGGGCCTGGCGGACGCCTTTTTGGACCGTGATGCGGTCCTTGAACTTGCTGGGCAGTATGGGGTCGATCTGGCTCTGACGGGGCACGGGGCCGATATCTGCCGAGCAGCGCTGGGCACGATCGATGCCGAGGATCTGGCTCCAGAGCCAACGCCTGCCGAGGCGCTTGGCGTATATCTGGCAGCTGTCAGCGTGTCCAATACAAAGCTTGCTCGCTATATGGCATCGGTTATCGAGCGCGGGGGCGAACGGGCGGCCTGCGAAATAGACCCTGTTTCATGGAGGGTGGCCCAGACACTGACGGCTGTTTGCTATGGGGACAACGGGCTTGGGCTTCCTACGAACCTGGCCGTGCCAGAAATCGAGACATCCCATACCGCACTCGATATGTTGTCTGCGCATATCGAGGTCAAGCGCTGCCTGACCGAGCGGGGAGATGACGGCGGCGTTCTACAGCAGCTCAAAACGAGCAAGGCCTACGACTGTGAGCTCGACATCGCGGGGATTGTTATACGGGCCGATAGCATGCTGGTGGAGCTCTTTGACGGGTCGTTTACGGGAACCGACGAGCGCGACGACGAGATGACGGTGGTGCGGGAGGCGCTCGACGTACGTGGGCTTAAGGCGATGGCTATCTGGGTGCGCATGGTGTTGGCGGCACGGCGGCTCCTTTCCGGCTTGCCGGTAACCGACGACGCGGCATTCAACGAGCTCGATCGTTTTGCCGTGCGCATGCGCGACAACCAGATTCAGCTGTTTGGCCTGTTGCTAGAAGGCTGGCAGTCGCTGGCAGAGGGACGGCCGGTTAATGCAAAGTTCCGTGCGGTCCAAGTGCTCAAACTTGCCGAGGAGTCGATTGCGTACATGCGCGATAACGCATTGCTGCTGGAGCGCGCGGCATATCTGCGTAACACTTCGATGGTTTCGGTACGCGAGGAAGCGGAGTTGCTCGATATAAGCCAGACGCAGGTTGGTGGCGCAGAAGCCTGGATAGTGGCGCTGCATTTGGCCTGTGCGGGCCGAGACAGCGACCTTGCGGCCTGGATGT
>USAY01000177.1 GCA_900552755.1 uncultured Collinsella sp. | reverse complement strand
GGATGAACTTGCTCACTTGATATGCAATCATCATGCTAGAAATCGCTACCATCGAAAGCCCAACGAACTCAAGGTAGACAGTTAGGAAATACAAGATGGTGCTGAAGTTCGACAGGAAAACGAACATCATATAAAGCAAAATCGTACGATTTTTCATGCTCCGCCCTCCAAGAGTCAGCAATCTAAATCGAAATCTTGGAAAAGCATGAGGGCAAAGCTGTCAGCTATGTGTTGCAGGGCGTCAACATTCACTTGACGACACGAGGCCAAATGGCCTCACGAAGCGAGATGACGCAATAGGTGAAGAAATACCGTCTGGTGTCGATCGGTCCAGGCATTTTGTCGATAGCAAAAGTAGATGGGCAAGGCTACGTCATGTGAGGCTTCAATGGAGCACTCGCTCACTTCCGATCCATCCGATGCGAGAGAAGAGCCAGAAAAACTCAATATCAATCCCCCGGCTTGAAGAAACTCAGCCTGCGCCCTGTTTCCGTATTCGACATCGCGAAAGCGGAAATTAACCAGCTGAGCTTCGGGACATTGATTGATTGCATTGAGACAGGGTGACAAATTAATGGGAACAGCGAGCCTGCCGCCCAGTAACTCACGAATGGTCATAGCGTCAACAGATTGATGACCAGCTGGACATGAAAGAACCCTGAGCTCCTTTTCACCCATATATTTTGAAGAAAGGACGCTGTCCCGTGGTTCCTCAAACGAGATAGCCGCGTCCGAAATTCCAAGTATAAGTGATTCAAAGCATGTTGCCGTTGGCTGATGCCACACATCAAGATGAATCTGAGGGTGCGAGCTTTCAAACGAGTCGTACCAGTTTTCGGAAAAAAGGCGCCCCCGCCCATGAAGGCAGGGGGCGTAAAGACGGAAATGGCCGTCGGGCGAAACGCCGCCGTTCCCCGATCGAGCGTACTTTTTGAGATCGTCGACTTGCGCCAGGATCACGCGTGCACGACGCGCAAATTCTCTGCCCGCCGGAGACAAAACAGCCTCCCCCGCCGATCGGTCGAGCAAAACAATCTGATACTCAGATTCCAACTTTTTTATTGCCGACGAAACGGCCTGCGGACTCACGTGAACGGCGCGAGCTGCTTTGCGCACGCCGCCATAGTTCGCTACAGCTTGAAGGTATTCGAGTTGAGAAAGCTGCATAGATTACTCCAAAGGCAGCCAAGTCGACGGCCTACGCGCCCTCAGATGAGGTTCTCGCCCAGGTTCTTGCCGCCGAGAACGTGCATGTGGAAGTGCATGACGGTCTGGCCGGCGTTGACGCCCTTATTGGAGATGACGCGGAAACCGTCCTCCAGGCCCTTGGCCTTAGCGACCTCCTGGATGGCGTGAGCCATGGCGCCCATGGTCTCGGCCGGTACGTTGTCGGCGATGTCGCTGTAGTGCTTCTTGGGAATCACGAGCGTGTGGACCGGCGCCTGGGGATTGAGGTCGTCGAACGCGATGACCTGGTCGTCCTCGTAGACGACGGTCGAGGGGATCTCGTGGTTGGCAATTTTGCAGAAGATGCAATCGCACATGGTTGGTTCCTTTCTCACAGACCAAGGTAATTATATTTGGTCGGGATGGTTAGAACGAGAGGTTGTCGTCGGTGTTGGCGGCTTCGCCGTCGGCGAGCACGTCGTTGCCGTCGACGTCCTTAAGAAGCACCGAGACCTTCTGCTCGGCATCAATCAGGCGGGTACGCAGGCTCTTAAGAAGCTCGACGCCGCGGGTGTAGCTCTCGAGCGATTCCTCGAGCTCCATGTCGCCCGACTCCAGGCTGCGGATAATGAGCTCCAGCTCCTGCGAGGCCTGCTTGTACGTAAGCTGCTCGACCGGGGTCTTCTCTGCCATATCTGTTTCCTTTCCTAAAGGTCTATCACAATGAAACGCGGTCTACTCAACCGTATCGACGGTTGCTGCCACGTTACCATCCGCCATACGCACGCGGATGGCGTCACCGGGCTTAAAAGTCTTAGCGCTCGTAGCCACGCCGCCATCGCTGTATGCGATGGAGTAGCCGCGGGCAAGCACTTTGAGCGGTGACAGGGCATCGAGCGAGGCCGCTGCGCGACCCAAGTCGGACGCGGGTTTGCTCAACATCGTGCGTCCCTGTTGCTCCAGACGGGAACTCGCGAGCGTGAGCGCATGGCGCTTGCCATCGAGCCCCGAGGTGCTTGCGACCAAGCGCTCGGGCAGGCGCTCATAGTTCGAACGGAACACCCCGACCGAGCGCGCAATGGCGCCCGACAGGCGGTCAGCGGTCAGGGCAAGCTCCGACTCGCGACGCTCGACCATAAACGTTGGATCGTTCAGGCACGGGCGGCACGCGGCCGCATCGAGCGCATCGCCCAAGCGCGCCGTATAGGTATCCCAGGCACGCCGACCACGCTGATCGAGCATCTCCAGATCGACCTGATCCGACCCGATCATCGAAGCCATCGCAGCACCTAGGCGCTGACGGCGCGTCTCGAGCACATCCGCCAGCTCTGTCATAGCCGGTGCCACGGATTCTGCCGCCGCCGTGGGCGTGGAAGCGCGACGGTCGCTCACCATGTCGCAGATCGAGGTATCGGGCTCATGGCCAATGCCCGTCACCACAGGCACGGGGCAAGCCGCTACCGCACGGGCAAGGTCCTCGTCGTTGAAGGTCATGAGGTCCTCGAAGGAACCGCCGCCGCGCACGAGCAAAATGCAATCGAGCGCGGGCGTGATGGCAGCGGCGCGGCGCAGACCCTCAATAAGCTCCGCCGGCGCGCCCTCGCCTTGGACCTTGGCACCCACGCAAACGAGCTCGACGAGCGGGTTGCGACGGCGCAGCGTACGCTTGACGTCGTCGATCACGG
>USAY01000176.1 GCA_900552755.1 uncultured Collinsella sp. | reverse complement strand
AGCACACGAGGGTTTGACGCAGGCTTTGCGTTTGCCCAGCAAACACTTTAGCGGGAAGACGTGGAGCACATGGAGTACAAGACGACGGCAAAGTTGGTCATTCAAGCGTGCGACAAAGATCTGCCGGGCGTCTTCGGCCACGGCTGCGTCTTGCTGCTGCAGGGTATTGCCCGCGAGCACTCGCTCAACCGCGCCGCCAAGAGCATGGGCATGGCGTATTCCAAGGCCTGGCGCATTGTAAACGAGGCGGAAGGACAGCTGGGCTGCAAGCTCATCGAGCGCGACGGCGCCCGCGGGTCCACCCTGACCCCCGCCGGCAAGCGAGCCATAGCGGTCTACGAGGAGCTGCAGGCCGACATCAACAACGTCATTGCCAACAAAGCAAACGACCTCATCGCCAGCATTAAAGAGTAGCTAATTTACGAAGGGCGTTGTCTAGGGCGGACGCTACGACCAGGGGGTCGTCGGTGCCGGCGAAGAGGCGGACGGTGCTCCCCTGCTTGCCGCGTGGGGCCGAAAGGCGCGTCGTTGCGCCGCCGGCCGGCGATGTGCGGAACTCCCCCGGCAAAACATCGAAAAGATCATCTGCACTACGCTCGATAAGGTCGAATTCAACTGCCGGGCCAAAGCCATGCTCGAGGATTCCCGTGGCAACCGCATGATCGGGATGCGAGCTCAGACCGGGATAGCGCACGTTGCGCACCATCTCGTTGGCGGCCAGATACTCGGCCAGCGCACGGGCGCGGTCGAAATGCGCCTGCATGCGGACGTTAAGCGAGGGCAACCCGTGCTCGAGCACGTCGGCCTCCTCAGTAGAAAGGTCGAGTGATAAAGCACCGCAGCCCGTAAACAACGCATGCGCGCACTCGGCAGCAGCATCCACACGATGGCGCTTGAGCTGCGAGCGCGCCACCGAAGCGGCAACGAGCTTGCGCGGCGCCTTACCAGCACACACGCGGTCGAGCGCCTCGAGCGACAGCACGGCACCCAAGCGCAACGGATCGCAGCCAAAAGCCGACGCCACGGTGTTGTCCACAACCAGCAGCGCATGGGCCTCGCGAGCCGCTCGACCCAGCGTACGCAGATCGGGCACGCGCAGTCCAAACCCGCCGATGGAGTTGACGAACCACCACAGGTGCGGCCCCTCGGCATCAAACGAAGCATCAAAGACCTCGGACGCGGCGGTAAACGCATCGGCGGACGGCGAGCCCGCCAGCGCAACATCGCGGCCATCAAAGCCGTGCGCAAATGCTTCGGTAAAGTCATCCGCAAAGGCCACCAGGCGGTCACCGGGACGCACAATCCCCAGCTGCGACAGCGCTGCCGGCACATGCGGGGCCGCAACAAGACGCGCCTCACGCGCGTCGGCCCTCAAAGCCCAGGCCTCTTCTAGCTGCTGTACGCCCATACGGCACCGTCCCTTCAAAACAAAAACCCACGATGCGGGTGTTCCCCGCATCGTGGGCAACGGCTGCAGTATAGCGCCGATATGCGACGAATCGCTTAGATGTTGAGCGTGTGATAGTTCACGCTCGTGCCCGGAGCATCAACGGTCACGCCATAGGCCTCGGGATAGATGCGCGTCGAAAACACGAGCGAGCCATCATTCACAAACACCTCGACCGACGAGACATCGCCGACAATGCGCACGTTACGAACCTCGTCGACGGGCTCCCAACGCACGGTACGACCGCAGCCGGCAGAAGCGCGACCCTCATCGGTAAATCGCATCTCAAAGCGCGAGGGCAGTTCGCCCTCGGCGGGCACAAACTCCAGCTTCAGCTCGTCATCAACGGTCGCGGTAAACGCGCCATCGACACCGTCAACAACAACGTCAAAGCAGGTATCGCCGGCAACCTCCAACGAGCCCTCCCCCACACGCACCGAGGCATAATGGCGCTCGATCTCGCGCGCCGGCTGCTGCAGTACCACGCCGTCGTCACCGGCTGTAAGCTCACGCGGCACCGTCATGCAGTGCTGCCAGCCGCACGCTACGGTGGGCGCGTTGTCATAGGTCGGCTCATCGGGCATGCCCATCCAGCCGATCAGAATGTGGCGACCATCCTCGGACGTAAACTCCTGCGGCGCGTAGAAATCAAAGCCGGCATCCCACAGGCGGAACTCGCCCAGCTCATAAGCGTCATTGCCACCCGTAATGTCGCCCGTTACAGGCATGTAGCCCGCTGCATACACATTGCCGCGGTCCCAACGACCGCCCTCAAGACCCTGGGGAGAGAAGGACAGCCACTTCGCCTGCACACCGCCATCCGCATCAAGCTCAAGGTATCCCGGACATTCCCACATAAAGCCAAAACGTTCGGGCGTAGACACACAACTCTCGAGCTCCCAGCTCAGCATATCGACCGAGCCATACACCAAGATCTCGCCCACATCGCGACCGGCACCCTCGCCGTGCATAGCGCAAAATCGACTATCGACATGCGGCCCATCCACGCGACGACGCGCACCCAGCACCATGTGATAACGCCCGTCCGCGTCACGCCACACCTTGGGATCGCGCACATGGCAGGTCAAATCCTCGGGATAATCCTCGGACGCCAGCACCACGCGCTTTTGGTTGAACTCCCGACCGGCAAGGCCATCAACGCTCTCCACATAGACGGTATCGGCGCGGCGGCCAGTATTGACGTAGTCGTACGTACCGTCAGCATCGGAAAGCTTAACGTTGCCCGTATAGAGCACGCGAATGCAACCGTCTTCGGCAAGCGCGGAGCCCGAATACACACCGTGGCAATCGAACGGCTCGTCGGGCAGCAGTGGGGCGCCAACGTAATCCCACGTCATAAGATCGCGACTCGTCGCATGGCCCCAGACCTTAACGCCGCCCTCGACATCAAACGGCGCATACTGAAAATAGGCATGGAACACGCCGCCTGCCTGGCAAAGACCGTTGGGGTCGTTGAGCCAGCCCGCCGGCGGCATAATATGGAAGC
>USAY01000175.1 GCA_900552755.1 uncultured Collinsella sp. | reverse complement strand
CACTCCGGCGAGTATTTCCACGGTCCTTTCGAGGCTACCGAGCCCGGCGTGTTCTACTTTGTGCAGCTCGGATCGGGCGAGTGCCGCCCCATGGAGGAGCGCGCGCTGGCGTTCCTCAACACGCACACCGATACGGTTATGGTGCTCGATGCACTCGAGTACGGCGTGGGCGAGGTGCCCGCCAGCGTGCGTTCGTACCTGGAGCCGATATTCTTCTACAACATGAGCTGCGAGCTGCGCGCCGCCCGCGGAAAGGTGTTCGACCACAGCCCTGAGATTCGTCGCTACATGGGCATCGAGCAGTACTAGGTAACGGGAAAAGCATTCACCTTCGATTCGCAAGCGAACAGCGTGCGTAAAAAGCGGGCCGCGCCGGTGGGTTTCCGGCGCGGCCCGCTTAGTATCGCGCATAGATTCGCAAGGTTGCGGCAGCCAGCGGCTTACTTGGCGTCGTAGGCCTCGGTATCCCACCAGTCGAGCTGGGCGATGTTGTCGCGGATGTGCTGGCAGCTCTTGTGGAAGCCCTCGAGCTCGTGCTCGGAAAGGTCGAGTGTGTAGACCTCCTCGACGCCCTCGGCACCGATCACGCACGGCAGGGAGGTAAAGATACCCTCCTCGCCATACTGGCCGGTCATAAGCGTAGAGGCCGAAAGCACGGCGTGCTCGTTGTGCAGCACGGCGGCGCAGACGCGCGCGGCGGAGTTGGCAACGGCGTACTCGGTACACTGCTTGCCCTGGTAGGTCACATAGCCGCCCTTGCGTGCAAGCTCCTCGACCTCCATGTGGTCGAAGGCGTACTTGTCGGGGTTCTCGGCCTGAAGCTCGTTGAGGTTTTTGCCAGCGATGGTTGCGGCCTTAAAGGCAGCAAGCTGGCTAAAGCCGTGCTCGCCGATCATGTAGGCGTCGATGGACTTGGGGCTCACGCCGACCTTCTTGGAGATCTCGGTGCGCAAGCGGGCGGAGTCCAGACCGCAGCCCGAGCCGATGATCTTCTTGGGATCGTAGCCGGTCAGGTGCCACAGCTCGGTGCACACGACGTCGCAGGGGTTGGAGATGCTCACGAAGATGCCGTCAAAGCCGGCGTCGACGATGCGCTTGGCAAAGGAGCGGGCGGCGTCGGTGGTAAAGAACAGCTCGCCGTCGCGGTTGCCGGCGGCCAGCGCGACCTTGCCGGCAGCGTTGACGATGACGTCGCAGCAGGCAAGCTCCTCGTAGTGGTCGTAGCAGTTGACGATCTTGGTGTTGTACGGGACAAACGAAAGGGAGTCGCGCAGGTCCTGGACCTCGGACGTCACCTTGGCCTCGTTGATATCGCACAGGTACAGCTCATCGGCAATGCCCTGCATGAGCAGACTGTTGGCAACATGTGCTCCTACGTGGCCCTGGCCGACCACACCGATCTTACGCGTCTGGTACATATATGTATCCTTTCGGCCGAGTTTTTCGCGTCGAACCATTGTAGCGTCCTGCTGCCACTTTGCTAGGCTAAAGCGCCATAGATTTTTGGGCATGCCTTAATCTCTACTTTTGGAGTGATTTGGGCCGCTGACGGCATCGCCGGGCGATGTACTCGCGCGGATGGGGCCGGTCGTTGTACCATAGTTGCAACTGACTCGTAAGGAGCATCCATGCCCATTCGCATCCCCGACGCCCTCCCTGCCGCCGCGCAGCTCGAGAGCGAGAACATCTTTGTCATGACCGAGTACCGCGCGCTGCACCAGGACATCCGTCCGCTGCGCGTGCTCATCCTCAACCTCATGCCCACCAAGATCGCCACCGAGACGCAGATCATGCGCAAACTCTCCAACACGCCGCTGCAGGTGGAAGTGGACCTGCTGCGCACCAAGACGCACGAGGCCACGCACGTGAGCGCCGGCCACCTGGAGACGTTCTACCGCACGTTCGACGACATCCGCGACATCCACTACGACGGCCTGATCATCACGGGCGCGCCGGTGGAGCAGATGCCGTTCGAGGAGGTCGACTACTGGCCCGAACTCTGCCAGATCATGGATTGGTCCACCACGCACGTGCATTCCACGCTGCACATTTGCTGGGGCGCGCAGGCTGGCCTGTACCATCATTACGGCATCCAGAAGTACGACCTGCCGGCAAAGGCGAGCGGCGTGTTCGAGCATTATCTGGTGAAGCCGCAAAGCCCGCTGGTCCGCGGCTTTGACGACCGTTTCTATGCCGTGCATTCGCGCAACACCGATGTGCGCCGCGAGGACGTGGAGGCCGAGCCGCAGCTTGAGGTCGTGGCCGTGTCCGATGAGGTTGGCCTGTACATCGTCAAGTCGACCGACAGCCGTCGCTTCTTTGTATTTGGCCACCCCGAGTACGATACCGACACGCTGCGTCTGGAGTACGAGCGCGACGTGAAGCGCGGCCTCAACCCTCAAGTGCCGGCGCATTACTTCCCAGGTGACGACCCCTCGGCCGAGCCGCGCAACGTCTGGCGCAGCCAGGCTCAGTTGCTCTACACCAACTGGCTCAACTACTACGTCTACCAGACCACGCCCTACGACCTGGCCCGCGCCGGCGAGGAGCACTAGGCTGCGATGGTACTGCTGTAGCCGTGGCTGATATGGCGGCGATTAGGCGCTGATGATGTGGGATAGCGGCAGGTCGTGAGCGTCGGTGGGAACGCGGTCGACACGCTGCTCGTCAAAGGCGATGCCGATGATTTGGCATGCGGGCGAGAGCATGGGCAGGTAGCGGTCGTAGCAACCGCCGCCGTAGCCCAGGCGCGCGCCGGTTTGGTCGAAGGCCACGAGCGGCACGACGATCATGTCGAGAGCTTCGGCAGGCACGATAGGGAAGTGGTTGCTGTCGATGTCCGTGGCCGCAAAGGCCCTCGCGGGGTGGGCGATAAACGGAGCCGCGGACGCATCGTCGGCGGCAACTGCTCGCATGCACATGCGCTGGCCACAAGCTGCGGCATCAATTGCCGAGAGCATGCACGGATAGGC
>USAY01000174.1 GCA_900552755.1 uncultured Collinsella sp. | reverse complement strand
GCTGCCGAGAAAGTTGCCGAGGCAGTTGCCGATGCCAAGAACGCGGCAGGGGAGACGTCCGTCGCTAGCGAGCCCGCCACCGCCGCTGAGCCCGTAGCCGCCGCCCACGCCCCCGAAGGCGCGATCTTCAACCCCGAGAACGCTCGCGGCAACCTGCACCTGGGCATCGACGTGGGCTCCACCACCGTTAAACTTGCCGTGCTCAACGACGACAACCAGATCGTCTACGCCAAGTACCAGCGCCACCACACCGACGTCCGTGCCTGCGCCCGCGACTTGTTCGAGGGTGCTGCGACCGTGCTGCCGACGGCCCAGATGACCTGCGCCATTACCGGCTCGGGCGGCCTGCTGCTGTCCCAGTGGCTCGACCTGGAGTTTGTCCAGGAGGTCATCGCCAGCAAACGCGCCGTCGAGACCCTCATCCCGGCCACCGATGTCGCCATCGAGCTGGGCGGCGAGGACGCCAAGATCATCTACTTCGACAACGGCATCGAGCAGCGCATGAACGGCACCTGCGCCGGCGGCACGGGCGCGTTCATCGACCAGATGGCAACCCTGCTGCACACCGACGCGAGCGGCCTCAACGAGCTCGCGGCCAACGCCACCACCATCTATCCCATCGCCAGCCGCTGCGGCGTTTTTGCCAAGACCGACGTGCAGCCGCTGCTCAACGAGGGCGCCCGCCCCGAGGACGTGGCTGCCTCCATCTTCCAGGCTGTCGTGACCCAGACCATCTCGGGTCTGGCGTGCGGCCGTCCCATCCGCGGCAACGTCGCCTTCCTGGGCGGCCCGCTGCAGTATCTCTCCGAGCTGCGCCACCGCTTCTACCTCACGCTCAACCTGGACGAGGAGCACCGTATCGTGCCCCAAAACGCTCACCTGTTTGTGGCGAGCGGCGCCGCCATGGCGCACGAGTCCAACAAGCTCAGCACGTTCCCGCAGCTCATCGAGGCCATCGACAGCTTGGGCGACACACAGGGTGCCGAGGTCGAGCGCCTGGATCCGCTCTTTGCCACCGACGAGGACTTTGCCGAGTTCAAAACCCGCCACGACCAGGAAGTCGTCCCCAAGGGCAAGCTCGACGGCTACACCGGCCGCGTGTTCATCGGTATCGACGCCGGCTCCACCACCATGAAGGCCGCGCTCGTGGGCGAGGACGGTCAGCTGCTGCACACCTGGTACGGCAACAACAACGGCGACATCCTAGGCACGGCCAAGGTCATCATGGCCGATTTCTACAACCACATTCCCGCCGGCTGCACCATCGGCCACGTGACCACCACGGGCTACGGTGAGGCGCTGCTCATCGAGGCCCTCAAGGCCGATTCCGGCGAGATTGAGACCGTTGCGCACCTGCGCGGCGCCAAGGCGTTCCTGCCCGGCGTCGAGTTCATTCTGGACATTGGCGGCCAGGACATGAAGTGCCTGCGCGTCAAGGACGGCGTTATCGAGCACATCATGCTCAACGAGGCCTGCTCGTCGGGTTGCGGCAGCTTTATCGAGAGCTTCGCCGTGTCTATGAACATGGACGTGCGCGCATTTGCCGACGCTGCCATCCATGCCAAGGCCCCGGTTGATTTGGGCAGCCGCTGCACGGTCTTTATGAACTCGCGCGTCAAGCAGGCGCAAAAGGAAGGCGCCACGGTGGGCGACATCGCGGCCGGCCTGTCCTATTCCGTCATCAAGAATGCCCTCTTCAAGGTCATTAAGCTGCGCGACCCCAAGGAGATCGGCAGCCAGGTGATTGTCCAGGGCGGCACCTTTATGTCCGATGCCACGCTGCGCGCGTTTGAGCAGCTCACCGGCGTTCATGCCGTGCGTCCCGACATTGCCGGCTGCATGGGCGCCTACGGTGCGGCCCTGCTCGCCCGCGATCGCGCCGGTGCCGACGGCACTTCGACCATTCTTTCGGCCGAGGACATCGCGCACCTCACCGTGACGCAAAAGCATGTCCGCTGCGGCCGTTGCTCTAACAACTGCCAGCTTACCGTCAACGACTTTGGCGGCGGCAGGCGCTTCATTACCGGCAACCGCTGCGAGAAGGGCGCTGGCCACAAAAAGCAGAAGACTGAGGCCCCCAACCTCTTCAAAAAGAAAAACGAGCTGCTCTTTAACCGCGAGATCCTGAGCCCCGACGAGGCCCCGCGCGGCACCGTCGGCATCCCGCGCGCGCTCAACATGTACGAGAACTACCCCTTCTGGCATGCGTTCTTTACGCGCCTGGGCTTTAGCGTGCAGCTGTCCGACCAGTCGAGCAAAAAGACTTACCAGGCGGGCATCGAGTCCATGCCGTCCGAGAGCGTGTGCTATCCGGCCAAGATGAGCCACGGCCACGTGATGAACCTCATCGACCGCGATGTCGACTTCATTTGGATGCCGTGCGTGCGCTGGGAGCGCAAGGAGGATCCGACCGCCGGCAACTGTTACAACTGCCCCATTGTCATGAGCTACCCCACGGCGTTGGCACTCAACATCGACGAGATCCGCGAGCAGAACATTGAGTTCCTGTACCCGTTTGTGCCCTATCACGACAAGACCGAGCTCAAGCGCCGTCTGTACCAGGTGCTCGCCGTCGACCGTGTGGCCGATGCGCAAGCTGGTCGCGGTCGCGTGCGTGGACCCAAGATTACGCGCTCCGAGGTCGATGCCGCCGTCAACGCTGCCTTTGAGGCCGATGCGCGTTTCCACGAGGACATCCAGACCATGGGCGAGGAGGCCCTTAAGTGGGTCGAGGACCACGGTGGTCACGGCATCGTGCTCGCCGGTCGTCCCTACCATAACGACCCCGAAATCAACCATGCCCTGCCCGAGCTTATCTCGAGCTTTGGCTTTGCGGTCTTTACCGAGGATTCGCTCGCGCATCTGGTGAAGCCCGAGCGTCCGATTCGCGTCGTCGACCAGTGGATGTACCACAGCCGCCTGTACGCCGTCGCCCGTTTTGTGACGATGCGCAACGACCTGGACCTGATCCAGCT
>USAY01000173.1 GCA_900552755.1 uncultured Collinsella sp. | reverse complement strand
TCATGCTTGCGCAGCAAAAGGTGCTCAAGCGCAGCAAGGAAGAGGCCGAGAAGATCGCCGTCGAGGAGCTGACCAAGGTCGGCCTGGCCGAGCGCATCGATTTTATGCCGAGTCAGCTTTCGGGCGGCCAGCAGCAGCGCGTTGCCATCGCCCGCGCCCTGTCAATGAACCCGCACGTCATGCTCTTTGACGAGGCCACCTCGGCGCTCGACCCTGAGCTCGTGCGCGACGTCCTGGGCGTCATGCGCGACCTGGCGCACGACGGTATGACCATGATCGTCGTGACGCACGAGATGGGCTTTGCCCGCGATGTCGCCGACCGCGTCGTCTTTATGGACGGAGGCGTCATTGTGGAAGAGGGTACGCCGAGCGAGGTCTTCGACCATCCTAAGAGCGAGCGCACCAAGGCGTTCTTGGGCAATATCTCGTAGCCGGTTGATGTAACTGTCGTTACAAAAGAGCGGGGACTGGACTTGAATCCAGCCCCCGCTCTTTTGTAGGGACGGGGATGTGCTTTGATGCAGGCTCTTTTGGAAGCCCTGGGTTCGTTACGCGAGCTCGGCTCCGAGGGCCTTGCAAGCGGTCTCGCCCTCGTCGTCGGGCGCGTCGTAACAGATGGTGGAGTCCACGACGTTGACGCCGGCCTCGTCGGCGTCGGCCTTCCAGTTGTCCATCCACTCGCCCTCGGCCCACGAATAGGAGCCAAAGAGGACGACCTTCTTGTCGCCGAGAGTCTCCTTGACCTCGTCCCACATCGGCTGGAACTCATCGTACTCGAGTTCCTCGGAGCCCATGGCGGGACAGCCGAAGGCGAAGGCATCATATTCGGCGGCCTTGTCGGCGGAGAAGTCGGCGCAGGAGATGACCTCTGCCTCGGCGCCGGCACCGGTTGCGCCCTCGGCAACGAAGTTTGCCATGGCCTCGGTGTTGCCTGTACCGCTCCAGTAGACGACTGCGATCTTGCTCATATGTTTTCCTTTCGGTTGCGCGGCGTGCGGCCGCGTTTTGTATGCTCTATCGGGTTGCCTGGACAAGTTGTTCCAGGGTGCAGCCCTGTTGATAGATGTAGGTAAGGTATTGCGTGCATGCACGATAGGAATCGAAGGTCGTGAGCGCCTGCTCAACGTTTGTGTATACCTTCCATGCGCCAAAGACCTTATAGTTTTCGCCGTGCTGGACGATAAACTGATGGACATCTTCGTAGGGATAGCCCAAAAAATAGCCAATTTCGTGGGGGAACTCGCACATGCACCCCGTATCGCAGTGCCTATTTCGCGCTAGCGCGCAGACGCTGCCGTCATAGGCGCTCTCTGCGGCATTGCTGCTTGCCAGCGTGATGCGCGCGGCGAGATGCACCAGGGATGCGGGCAGGTTGTGGACATCGTAACCTTCGGCGGCTAGCGCCGTCGTGGCACGGGGGTCGGAGAGGTATCGCATGAGGTCCGCAGGGCGATACACATAGATGAGCGCTCCGCAGGGGCGCCAGACCAAAACGCTCATATGGATTCCGAGTGGCTGGAGCTCGCGGTTGCATTGGGCTATGACGGCGAGCAGGCGAGAGCGTCGCTCTTCGATATGGGCGGCGCCGGGTTTTCCGTTTTGGTTGGCGTAAACGCCGGGATAGGTAAAGAGCGAAGCCGGCTTGATACCTGCGAGCGTAGGGGAGCAGTTGCGCACGACAGCCGTTTGGTATGTTGGGATGTCAATGGTTCGAGTCACGATGCTCCTTTCGGGTCCTCAGTTGTTAGCCTAGGAAAACTTATACACGAAAGTAAGCCATGGTCAACAAAAAAGTTTGAAGAGGGAAACTAATTGACCGAACGGACACGATTTTGGGTTAAGATGAGGACACCCCATGGGGGTATCTAGATAGTGCTACTTGAAAGGGGAACGCATGAGCGACTTGCTCAACCCTGCGAATCTCATCGTGTTGGCCGTCATTGCCGTCGGCATGTTTTTTGGACTGCGTCGCATTGTCGCTTCGACACACGGAAAGAGCTGCTGCAGCGATGGCGCGAGCGGTAAGAAGGCCAAAAAGGTTGTTGTGGTGGATACCGATGCATCGCACTATCCCTATAGCGATGAGCTACTCATCGGCGGCATGAGCTGTGACGGCTGCGCTCAGAACGTAGCCAATGCCCTCAATGCGCTGGATGGCGTGTGGGCAACGGTGACGTATGCGGACCACACAGCGCGCGTGCGCTCCAAGCGGCCGATCGATCGCGGTGTCCTTGAGGCTGCCGTGAGAGATGCGGGTTACTACGTCATGACGCTGTAGGCCTTGCCTTGGATGCGCGTCCTTGTCTAGGCTCGTCCGCGTAGCTCGATGTCCTGGATGTCGTCGAAGTCGATGGCGATATCTTTGAGCTTGAGGAGTTTGAAAGCAGGGAGCGCCTCGTCGAGGATGCCGGTGCGGCTGCGATAGCCGTATGTATCGTAATAGGTGACGCGCACCAGGTCGCCGCGTTTGAGGCCCTCGAGCTTTTTCGAAAGCTCGAGGGCTTTTTCTTCTGTGAGTTCGCATTTGGGCTCAACAGTGATCTCTTGTTTGCGCACAAGCTCGTAGTATCCCGTGAGGGCGGCAAAGGGCATAAACTGCGCGGCACGGCCGGCGCGGACGGCGCCGTTGGCGGTGAGCTTGGGGTCGGCGGATCGACGTCTTCCCTCGGGGTCCGCTAGACGTTCAAAAGGCGTCGGCGGCCGCATCGGCTGTTGTTGGGACTTAGGCACGATGTCCTCCTACCTGAGCGTTGCGTTCGCGTGCGGTGGCGCCGGCGGTAAAGCTTAATCCCTTGACGAGCGCGTTCTTGCCGTACTTGCCCTTCACGGCCAGGACGGCGCGCGCCAGGTCGCGCTCGCGCTCATCGGCCTTAACATCGCTGAACAGGTCGATAGTGGCAAATTCCTCGGGCATGAGGTTGCCAAATCCTAGGTTGATGCGCTTGACCGGTCGTTTGGGATCGACAGTCTGCGTCCAGAGCTCATCGAAATAGCCCATGATCTTCTTAAACGAATTGGTGCGCTCGGGC
>USAY01000172.1 GCA_900552755.1 uncultured Collinsella sp. | reverse complement strand
TGGCCTCTTCCCTGCCGCGCGAGGTGAACTCGTAGTGGTACAGCTCGGCATAGGGCGTAAAGATGGTGCGGTAGCCCGCCTCCCACACGCGCAGGCAAAAGTCTGCGTCGTTAAAGCCAACAGCGAATTCCTCGGTATAGCCTCCGACTTGCTCAAATACGTCGCGTCGGACCATCTGGCAGGCGCCCGTTACGGCGCTAAAGTTGCTCGGGCGAACGGCGCGCTTATAGTAGCCCTCGCGCTTTGCCGAGAAGTCCTGGTTGGCATGGGCAAGTGCGCCACGCACGCCAACCAAAATGCCGGCATGCTGCACCAGATGATCGGCAAAGTAGAGTTTGGCGCCCACCACTCCCGCATCGGGACGCTGCAGATAGCTCATCATCTCTTCGATAAAGTCCGGGCTTATAACCTCGGTATCGTTGTTGAGCAGCAACAGGTAGTCGCCCTTAGCGTGCTCCACACCAAAATTGATGATCTGAGAGTAATTGAACTCGCCCGGCCAGTACACAACGCGCGCGATGCCCTCGCCTCCTGATGCTGAAGCCACGCGTTCCGGCAGGGTTTCGTAATACGCAAACGTATCCGGGGCTTCGCTGTTGTTCTCCACCAAGACGATCTCATAGTTGGCATACGTGGCCTTCTGGGCAATCGACATCACACAGGCATCGAGCGTCTCAACGTGGTCCTTGGTGGGAATCACAATGCTCACCAGCGGCGCAGGCTCCGGCAGCGCATAGCGCATGCGATAGACAAACGGCGTCTCGGTCTCCTCGACCGTTCCGCAAATGCCCAGCTCGTTAAAGTGACGCTGCAGCGCAAGGCGCCCGGCTTCAATAGCATACGGCTTGCTATCGGCAGAGCCATCGGCGGTCGACCCCGGATGAACGCGCCAGTGATACAGCACGTGCGCAACATGCTCAAACCGCGCGCCCGCCGCAAGGCAGCGAAGCGTCAGGTCGTAGTCCTGGGCGCCCGCAACGTCTTCTGGGGACATGCCAATGCGATCAATAAGCGCCTTCTCCACCATCAGGAAATGCGTCACGCAGTTATGGCTATAGAGCAGGTCAACGTTGAGTTTGGTCTTAAAGACCGGCTGGCCCCACTCCCCCGTTTTCTGGAACATGTCCTCGTCGCAGAACAGGACCTGGGGACGCTCGCCCTCGGCAGCCTTGTTCAGCGCGGAAACATACTGGAATAACGCGTCCGGTTCCAGAATGTCGTCATGGTCCAAGAACGCGATGTAGTCTCCAGTCGCCTGCTGAATACCAGCGTTGGTGTTGAGCACAATGCCGCCGTTGCCAGGCAGCTCAATACGACAAACCCGCTCGTCATTGGCGGCAGCCGCAAGATTGGCCACCGCATCCCATTCGGGCGAGGCGTCCATAAGCAGCAATTCCCAGTTGTCATAGCTCTGGGCTAGCACCGAGTCCAGCAGCTCGCGCAGGTAGACCCGATCTGTCTTGTAGCACGGCACCACAATGCTCACGAGCGGTCTATAGGCAAAGGCCGCCGAAGCGACACGCTGGCACGCCAAATCGGCCGGCTTTGCGCGATGCTGCTCAAACCAACGTCGATAAGCTGCGTCGTCTGCACGCGCGTCCTTCATGCGGTTCCAACTGTCGTCGACCATGCCGTTGTACAGGCGACCATCCATGGCGCAAAAACCGCTCTGAATCTGCTCTGTGGGATCACTCGCAATCGCGACAAAATCCCGTATATCCTGAGGCATCTCTACGCTCAGATACGTTTTATTGACGCGGCAACCGTTGCGCTGCGGCACATCGACCTGCGATTCGAACACATGCACGGTGGCATCGATGACATTCATATGCGCATCGAAGATCTGGAGCTCAGGTGCGCACTGGAGGTCTCCAGCCCAGGTAACCTCATAGCGCCACACCGCGCCGGCGTCCGCCGGTAAATAACGAACGGCATCGATCTCATAGCGACCGCAGCACTCGCTGCGCTGTGCATCGCGAACGAGTGCACACATCGCAGGCTTTGCTTTGTAGTTAATCTTGGATTCCAGCTTGGCCACGCGGCTATCGAGGCGAATGGAGCCAAGCTTTTGGCCACCGGACACAAATGCAGCGTCGATCGCAGAGCCATCCAAAAACGGAAGCACCAAGACGGCAAGCTCGCGCTCGTAATCGGCAACGGAAGGGCAAAGCGCCAGCACACGGCCATGGTCAACCGGGAGTACCAGCGACGGCACACAAGAACCGCTCGTCGTCGCATGGGCAAACGCTTGAGAACCCTCCCGCTCAATAAGCGCGGCGACATCCTGACCGGCAAAACGAAGCAGCACAAATAGACGGCCCTGACTGCGGCAAAGCGCCAAACGCTTGATACTCATCTACACCTCTCGCTTTCCCAGGGCGTTCGATGCCATGCGTTTGCAGGCACCCAGGCGCCCAAACCTCAAGACGTCGTAATCGAACATGAGCTTTTTGCACTCGCGGGCATTGGGGGCCTTGCTGGTAAGCGCCGCACGCACCATAACAGCAACAGAAGGAGCGCATTGTGCGAGCGCAGCAACGCTGCCCACGGCAGAGCCGGCGAGCGCCGTGGCAACGGCAGCAAACACCTCACCGCAGTCCGTACTCAACAGCCTGAGCGCATCGTACAGCACCAGATCGCAGAGGAAGTACGCCAGGTCATTGGCATGCTGAGCATCGAGACCGTCGCGCTGCCAGTCAGCCAGCACCGCGGAGTAAATCTTCACGTGCTCCAGCAGGCGCGTCTCGTCGTCATAACGCATGGTGTCCATGAGCGAGCCTTTGCGCGCCACGCGGTAGTCATACAGCTTGTTCGAGATAAGCGCGGTCTTGTGCGAACGACCGTACACGGCAAAATCGAAGACCTGGTCCTCGCCATACTTAACGGTTTCGTCGAACACGATCCCGTTGCCCAGCAAAAACTCACGCCCGCAGGCGGTGCGCCATGCAAAGGGGCGAGATGCTTCCTTAAACAGCAGGTCGGAGCTATAGCCTTCAAACGACACATCGCGCGGGCTCAGCACATAGTTAAGCCACGGATACCCCGCCTCCAGCGGATACGG
>USAY01000171.1 GCA_900552755.1 uncultured Collinsella sp. | reverse complement strand
GTGCACATCCAACCCGCGATAAACAAAAATACCCAGCTGATGCTGGCGCGCCAGATGTCTTGAAAGACAGTCTGGGTAAACCAGGGCATATCCCAGTCGTACAGGTAGGCAAGATCGTAGCAAGCGTGAAAACCTGCCATTGAAATCATCGTAAGCCCGCGGACGGTATCAAAGATGGTGATGCGTTTTTGCATTACGAGAACCGGCGCATCAAGCCGACGACTTTGCCCAAGATAACGGGATTCGTTGCATAGATAGGCTCCATGGTGTCATTCTCAGGCTGCAGGCGTACGCGTCCCTGCTCCTTGTAGAACGTCTTGACGGTCGCTGAACCATCAATCATAGCCACGACAATTTCGCCGTTCATGGCACTCTTTTGTTCACGGACGATGATGTAATCGCCATTGAAGATACCGACATTGATCATTGAGCTCCCATGCACCTCAAGGATAAAGGAACCCTGATCAGTGGCGATTTCGGTCGGGATAGTAAATGTGTCTTCGATATTCTGCTCGGCCAGAATGGGAATCCCAGCCGCGACGCGACCAACGAGCGGTAGTGAGACCGTTCCGCGAGGTGCGGTGGTCTCGTTAGATTTAGAAATTGAGACAGAGGAACCGTCCTCGTTAAAGAGTTCCAGAGCGCGCGGTTTGGTGGCATCGCGCTTGAGTAGCCCGCGCGCCTCCAGGGCAGATAGATGGGCGTGCACGGTGCTGGGGGAGGAAAGGCCCACGGCAGAAGCCATCTCGCGCACGCTGGGCGGATAACCCTTCTCCTGCTGATATTCCTTGATGAAGTCGTAAATTTGCTGCTGACGCTTGGTAATTTTGCGAGCCATCAGGGCATCCTCTCTACCCATGTCAAACAAATGTTCGAATTTTGCTTGACAGGAACAACTGTTCGAAGATAATAATAACCGAACATTCGTTCTCGCGCTAGACATTTTTGTCCGCGCGGCTTGATAAAACTGTTCTCAGCAAAACACGCGAGAGGAGAACATGATGAACGCAACGAATATGGTCCAGGGAAACCTCGCCCTTAAGCTCGAGACGTCTGCAGAATACACTTTTACGGTTGTTCAGGGTGGCTGCTCCGGCTTTCAGCCTTTGACCGTAAAGCCTGCTCGCAATCAGCAGGCTGTAGCCGCGCCGGGCCGCGTTGCCCTGAAGGTTCCGACGATTGTCGCCGTTGCCGTTGCGCTTACGCTCTTCTTTGTCCTCGCTACGTCGGTCTTTAGCGCTCGTCACGCCGCGTATGCCGAGTCCGTTTCCAACGTTACCTATGAGACCATTCGCGTTCAGTCTGGTGATTCTCTTTGGTCGCTTGCCGAGGAATATCCAATCGAAGGCCTTTCCACGCAAGAGACTTCCGACATGATCCGTAACGTCAATCATCTGGAGCATGGTTCGCTCGCCGCCGGTGCGCATCTTAAGGTTCCTGCTCGTTCGTAATCATTATCGCGCTGCGCATGGTACCCTTGTTATCGTTTAAGAGGAGGTACCATGCGCTGTCCCAAATGCGGCAAGGCACATACCCGCGTCGTTGATTCCCGTATGCAGGAGTCAAATAACACCATTAAGCGTCGCCGCGAATGTTGCTCGTGTAACTATCGCTTTACAACGTTCGAACGATGCGAAGACCCAATCGAGGTCATTAAGTCGGACGGAACCAAGCAGCGGTTCGATCGCAATAAGCTGCTCGTCGGCTTGATGCGCGCCACTATCAAGCGCGATATCGACACTAAGAAGCTCAATGAGATTATCGATGACATCGAGGTCGAGCTGCGCTCTCGCACGCTGACGGCCGTTACGTCCCATGAGTTGGGTGACATGGTACTCAAGCGCTTGGCCAAGATCGACAAGGTGGCGTACATCCGCTTTGCCTCGGTCTACCGCGATTTCAAAGACGTCGATGAGTTTCTGCAAGAGCTCGACAAGCTAAGGTGATTCCATGTCCAACATTACCGTCAACATAAAGCGTCTCGACCCCACCGTCGAGCTTCCCAAATACGCCCATCCCACCGATGCCGGCTTGGATTTGCGCTCCAACGAGGACTGCATTCTGAAGCCCTTCGAACGCCGTCTGGTCTCTACTGGGCTGGCCATCGCCCTGCCCGATGGCTACGCCGGCTTCGTCCAGCCCCGAAGCGGTTTGGCCATCAAGCAGGGCCTGTCTATAGTCAATACGCCGGGCCTCATCGACGCCCACTACCGAGGAGAACTCAAGGTTATCCTCATCAACCTGGATCCCTCCAATAACATCCAAATCAACAAAGGCGACCGCATAGCCCAACTCGTCATCCAAGAAGTCCCCACGGTCAACCTCATAGAAGTAGAAGAACTAGACGAAACCGACCGAGGCAACGGAGGCTTCGGCTCCAGCGGCGTCGCCTAGGGGCGCTCGTATCCCTCCCGCCCGGGGCTTACCTATATCATTCCATGCTCAAACATTCTCGCGTCGCTTCGCTCGCTGCGAAACTGCGCGTGGAACGATATAGGTAAGCCCCGGGCGGGCGGCTACTCGCTTGAAACAATATTTACTTTTCTAGTAAGTCGATGCGATAAAAGGACGCCTCCTTTGTCGCATCGACTTACTGTATTTATATTTTCTGGTTCCCCTTTGCAGATTCTACTGGAGGGGAATCTGGTATAGCTGCTAGTACGTAAACGCAGCTTACCTGCGGGAGGCCCCTATATATCGTCCCACGCGCAGTTTCGCAGCGAAGCGAGAATGTTTGAGCATGGAATGATATAAGGGCGGCTCCGGCAGAGCGGCGGACATTCGACTAGCGGATATGCGCGGGCTTTCCTCCCCAGTAGAAGCGGCAGAAGGCTCGTTTACGTTTTTGGGGCTTACCTGCAAGCTCCATGGTGGCGATGGCGATGTCCTCGGCTGCGTGTGGACGGCGCAGGACTTCGCCATTGATGAGCAGTGCCTTGAGCGACTCCGGATGATCGTGGAGATGGCGCAACGTCACGATGAGTTCTCGTGCGGTGGTGACATGCATGCTGGCGCCCATGCCGGTGAGCATCGTGGTGTTTGCCTTTTCCTGGCCATAGGACTTGCCCAGCAGGATCATCGGCAG
>USAY01000170.1 GCA_900552755.1 uncultured Collinsella sp. | reverse complement strand
CCGCTGGGCCTGCGCACGCTTTCGCGCGTGTCCGTCGTGCGCGACGGCGTGGCCGAGAAGATCGTCGACGAGTACGGCTCGCTGCAGGAGCTCATGGACGACATCAGCGAGGATCCGGAGCGCCTGGGCGACTTTGGCGTCAACAACCCTGCCATTCTTGCGGACTCGCTGTACCGCATGAAGGGCACCAAACAGGGGAACGCATAATGGCGCCCGTATGCGCCGTGGTCGTTGCCGGCGGCAGCGGCCAGCGCTTTGGAAATCCCGGCGGCAAGCAGCTCGTTAACGTGGCGGGCCGTCCGCTCATGAGCTGGTCCATCCGCGCGTTCGATCGTAGCGACAAGGTCGGCCATATCGTCGTGGTTTGCCCTGCCGAGCGCCGTGCCGAGATGCGCCGCTTGGCTATCGACCCGTTTGACTATGACACGCCCATCAGCTTTGCCGATGCCGGCGATACCCGCCAGGACTCCACCCGTGCCGGCGTGCACGCGGTGCCGGCGGGCTTTGAATACGTCGCCATTCACGATGGCGCTCGTCCGCTCATCACGACCGAGGCCATCGATCATGCGATCGACGTGCTTGTGGGCGACCGCTCGCTCGACGGTGTCGTGTGCGGTCAACCCGCGATCGACACACTCAAGATCGTCGACGGCGATAACATCGTCGAGACGCCGCCGCGTGAGCTTTATTGGGCTGCGCAGACGCCGCAGATCTTTAGCGTCGATGCTATGAAGCGCGCCCACGCTGCAGCCATTGCCGAGGGCTTTATCGGCACCGATGATTCGTCGCTGGTCGAGCGCATGGGTGGGCGCGTCCGCTGCGTCCAGAGCCCGCGCGATAACCTTAAGGTGACGGTGCCCGAGGACTTGCGTCCCGTAACCGCGATTCTGCTTGGCCGTATGGCCGAGGGAGAGGACCTTCCCCATGTTCAGTAACCTGCGCATTGGCCATGGCTACGACGTTCACCGTCTGGTGGAGGGGCGTCGATGTATCATCGGCGGTGTCGACATTCCCTACGAGCGCGGCCTGCTGGGCCACTCGGATGCCGATGTGCTCGCGCACGCCTTGGCCGACGCCATTCTGGGCGCCTGCCGTGGGGGAGACATCGGCAAGCTATTCCCCGATACCGACCCCGCCTATGAGGGTGCCGATTCGATGGTGCTGCTCGCTCGCGTGATGGACTACGCGCGCGAGCTGGGCTTCGAGTTTGTCGATGCCGATTGCACCATTGCCTGCCAGCAGCCTAAGATCACCCCGCACCGCGATGCCATGCGTGCCAACCTTGCCCATGCCCTGGGCGTTGACGTCGAAAACGTGGGCGTCGCCGCCACTACGACCGAAAAGCTCGGTTGGGAAGGCCAGGGCGAGGGAATCGGCGCCTGGGCCGTCTGCCTGCTACAGAAAACCGTTAAGGAGTAACGAATGCGTATCTACAACAGCGCTACCCATAAAAAGGAAGAGTTCCAGCCCATCGAGTCCGGCAAGGTCCGCATGTACGTGTGCGGCCCCACGGTCTACGACAACATCCACATCGGCAATGCCCGCACGTTCATCAGCTTTGACGTGATTCGTCGCTGGCTCATCGCGAGCGGCTACGAGGTCACGTTCGCCCAGAACCTCACCGATGTCGATGACAAGATCATCAAGCGCGCCAACGAGCAGGGCCGCACTGCCGCCGAGGTCGCGACGGAGTTCTCGGACAAGTTCATCGGCGTCATGCGCGCCGCCAACGTGCTCGATCCCGATGTGCGCCCCCGCGCCACCAAGGAGATCGGCCCCATGATCGCCATGATCAAGACGCTCATCGAGCAGGGCCACGCTTACGCAGCCGATAACGGCGATGTGTACTTTGCCGTGCGCAGCGATCCCAACTATGGTCAGGTCTCGGGCCGCAACATCGACGACCTTATGGTTGGCGCGCGCATCGAGGAGAACGAGGACAAGAACGACCCGCTCGACTTTGCCCTGTGGAAGGCCGCCAAGCCCGGCGAGCCCAGCTGGCCGAGCCCCTGGGGCGAGGGCCGTCCCGGTTGGCACACCGAGTGCGCCGCCATGGTGCATCGCTACCTGGGTACTCCGATCGACATCCACGGCGGCGGCTCCGATCTTGCCTTCCCGCATCACGAGAACGAGTGCGCTCAGGCCACCTGCGCCTGGCACCAGGGCTTCTCCAACACCTGGATGCACACGGGCATGCTGCTGGTCGACGGTGAGAAGATGTCCAAGTCGCTTGGTAACTTCTTTACGCTGGCCGAGGTCCTCGAGCAGCACTCCGCTGCCGCCCTGCGTTTGCTGATGCTGCAGACGAGCTATCGCTCACCGCTCGACTTTTCTTGGGAGCGCCTGGAGGGTGCCGAGAACTCGCTCACGCGTATCGCCGGTACGGTCGAGAACCTGCGCTGGGCTGCGAACCACGCGACGGCCGATGCCGATGAGGCAGCATCCGAGGCGTTTGCCGCCAAGGCCGCCGAGACCCGCGCCACATTTAAGGAGTGCATGGACGACGACTTTAACACCGCTGGTGCCATGGGTGCCGTCTTTGGCTTTGTGACCGAGTGCAACCAGTACCTGGAGCAGGCCGGTGACGCTGCCGACAAGGCCGCAGTCCTGGCTGCCGCCGATACGCTGGCCGAGCTGCTCGATACGTTTGGCGTCGAGCTTCCCGAGCCCAAGGTGGAGCTGCCGCTGGGTCTGCTGGGTGTTGCCGCCGGTTTGGTTGCCTATACGGGCGACGACGTGGACGAGGCTGCTGCCAAGATTCTCGAGGCCCGCGCCGAGGCCCGTGCCGCCAAGAACTGGGATCTGGCCGACGCCATCCGCGACCAGCTCAAGGACCTGGGCCTCACCATTGAGGATACCGCCGCCGGCACCCGTATCAAATCTCTCTAATCCCCGCGGGTTTCCCAAGCACCCGACCTTGCCGTTCAAACCGTCGCTCGCGTACTCAAGTACGCGTCGCTCCTCTTTCACGGCAATCTCGGGCACTTGGAAAACCCGTACCGACCGCCCGAATTAATATTCATAGGCGGTCGTTTATTTTGTTTCGTTTGATAGTTGTATTTAGGAGGTCGCTTTATGGCCGACAATCGCAAGCGTGC
>USAY01000169.1 GCA_900552755.1 uncultured Collinsella sp. | reverse complement strand
GACTATGCGGAGGCTCTTGGTTGCTGCACGCTGGTCGACAAGACCATGTTTATTGCCGATGTGTTGGACTGCGACGCGTCCGTTGTGGTGTGCTGTCGACCCGAGGGTTTTGGCAAGAGCATGAACCTGTCGATGCTCAGGGCTTTTCTGGAGCGTCCAGCGGTCGGTCGCGCTGGTCAGCTTTTGTTTGCCGATGCTCAGATTTGGGATGCGGACGGCGGGCGCTATCGGGATGAGTACGCTTGCTATCCGGTGATATCGCTGGACTTTTCTGGCGCTGCGAGGCGTGGCACCGATGTTGCCGACGTCGTGCGCGATGCTCTTTCGGACGAGTGCGCTCGCCTGCTGGCGCTTTTGGAGGCTCCGGATTTAGCTCGAGACAAGGTACGTCACATCGAACGCGTTGCGCGTGGCGCGGCGAGCGAGGATGAGGTTGACTCGGTGCTCGGTGTGCTCATTGAGCTGCTGGAGATGGCCTGCGATGGGCAGGTTGTATTGCTCGTTGATGGGTACGATGCGGCGTGGTCTCGCCGTGCGAGCGCGAGGGACGTTTCCGTAGCCGGTTCGGCGGAGCTGCTCGATCGCGTGCTGTTCGACGCCATTGCCACTGCGCGCGATTCGTTGCGGCTGACGTGTCTGATGGGGGAGTATCCCGGCCCTGCCGTAGCGGCGCTTTCTTTGCACTGCTGCTCGTATTGTCTGACGACGCCGCTGTCGGCGTGGTGTGACCGATGGTCCGGTTTTTCGGATGCCGAGGTCGAGGCTCTTTTGAATCATGCTGGGCGCGAGGAATACCTGGATGATGCGCGTGAATGGCTCGAGGGGTATCGGTTTGGCAGGGCCTATTGCTCGAGTCCAGAGCGTGTGATCGGTTTTCTGGGCCGAGGCTGCACGGCGCCTGTGCGTGCCGATCTGTATGGATATGCCGATTGCCTGAGTAGGGTAGTTGCCGGGTGGAATCTCGAGCGTCTTTCGGACTTGTTCGATTTGCTCGAGGCCCATGGGTGCGCTGAGGTCCCGCTTTGTTTGGGCACTGCAGAGCCAGATGTCTCGCCTGACGATGGCATGTGGACAGCGCTGTATCTGTCCGGTTTTCTCACGACGGATATGACTGAGGAGCCAGAGCATGGCGATCGCCTCCGTGCTTTGCGATTGCCCAATAACGAGCTTCGTCAGGCCTTGCGTCTAGTGATTATTGAGTGGTTTGAGTGCGCCGCAGAAGACATTCGAGACGTCGATGCGTTTCGCGACGGGCTGTGCCATGGGAACGAGGATACCGTGAGGCGGGCGCTAAGCCGCATCTTGGGAGATGCGGGAATCGGTGCGACCGACCCAGATACACCGCTGCCATATCACCTACTCTTGCAAGGACTCTGCTTTGGATTGCCGGGCTATGCCAATCCTGCTTCGAGGCGAAAGTGTGGCGCGGATCGCTGGGACATCCAGGTTTTTCCTACGGGCGCCGTGTTTGACATAGCCGATACGATCGGTATGCTCGATGAACGTCCGCTGATAACGATCAACATGATGTATGACCCCGATGTGGATGCGCTGGGGTTGGAATTGCTGGCCGTGCAGTCGCTACTCGACATAGAGCGCGACGGCATCGACGAAATCCGTGTGCCGCGACCCGGCGTGGGTCGCATGCGCTGGGGGTTCGGTTTTGATGGGCAGCGTGTGTCCGTGGTGTGCCAACGTCTGTAGCGGCGGGCGAAAGCCCTTTACTGTTCCGCGTCCTTCATGGGCGGCATGGGCTTCCAGTTGGGATCCTTGATGATCTTGCGGGCGTCCTTCATGCCTCGGCGCAGCGCCGGAATGCCGGTCTTAAAGCACTTGTCGACCGCGGCCAGGCGAATGAATTCCTTGCAGAAGGTCGCGGCATTGCCCAGGCGGAACAGCATGGGGTGGTAGTCACCGTAGATCTGCATATAGCGAGCGAGGAAGCCTCGGTTGCGCATGATGTAGTAGCGGTTGGTGTCGCTCGTGGAGTTGAGCTGGCGCTTGCCGGCGATATCCCAGTTAGAGACGGCGCGGGCGCGCTTGAGCACCACGTCGGCAACAACGGCGGCGGGGAAGTGTTGGCTGGCCACGTAGCCGTAGCAGGCATCGTCGCCGTAGATAAAGAAGCGCGCATCGGGCAGGCCAATCTTGTCGACCACGCGGCGCGAGAACATGCCGCCCTCAAAGCACAGCTGGTTCATGGTGCGGTAGCCCTTGGGACCCAGATCCCACTTAGCGATGGGGTTAGGGATGCCAAGTGAAAGGATGAGCTGGTACTGCCAAAAGAAGGCGCCGCCGTCAAAGTCCAGGCGCGAACCCTGGATAACATCGTAGCGGTCGGTCCACTTGGCCAAGCGCTCGATGCCTTCGGGGATGACGAGCACGTCGTCGTCCATCACCCAGAACCACTGGGCGCCCAGGTCGTAGGCGCATTTGGTGCCGGCGGAGAAGCCACCTGCACCGCCGCCGTTTTCGAGCTGTGGTGCGTAGATGACACGGTCGGTGCCGCCCTGCGCGTCAGGCTGCTCGGTGTCGATGCCCCACAGGTTAGCCAGGCGCTCGTTGAATGCGGTGCACATGGCCTCGGTCTCGCGCGAATTCTCGTTATCGACAATCACGATGCGCCAGGGCGTTGCCGTGAGCCCGGTCATGGAGTCGAACAAGTTGGCCAGGAGTTCCTGGCGCTTGTACGTAACGACGACAATGGCGAGCTTATCGATGGGAGCGGGAAGGGTTGAAGGCATGGGGCAATATATCCTTTCACGCGCGGCGGGCGAGTGCTGCGCGGAAGCTATCGAATACGTCCTTGAGACTGTCCTATTGTAAAGGCTCGGCGCACCTTGACGGCAAGCTTTGAATAAAACGCAGGAACCTGTCACGGCTGTAGCGGCTTTAGCGTCTGACGGCAGCGTGTCTATTGCCGCTTGGGCTTGCGAGCGATAAGGCTTCTAACTGCGTCGATGGTGAGAAGCGTCAGGGCAAAGACGATGCTAATGACGGTACCCGTGACGATACATATAACTGCCGGGCTGTTTTGGCTGACCAGTATGTTTGCGAGCAACGTATTGAAGACGGGACGCCACAGGCTACTGGTGAGCGACTGCATCACATAGAAACCGAGCGTGGCGGTCGA
>USAY01000168.1 GCA_900552755.1 uncultured Collinsella sp. | reverse complement strand
CTCGCAAACATCTTGATCATGGGCATGCCTTTCCTTCGTCTGCACGATATTGTAGGCGAAGGAGAGGCTCGTTCTCGTATGGGCGTTCCACGCCGCAGCAATCGTATCTGTTAAACCGCTGCACTGCGAACGTCACATTGTTTGTGGTGAGCGACTTTTCAAGCGATAAAACAGCACCGTCGTCAGCACCAGTACCACCAGCATAGCTGCGAACACAGCCGCCGGCGCCCATCGATCATATGCAAATCCGTATGTCAATTGGCCAATAGGCGTTGCGCAGGAAAGAGCCATATATACGACCGAAAGCACCTTTCCGCAGAGTTCCGCCGGCGCCGCCCGCTGAACGAATGCAACGATTTCGACCGACGCAATACTCGCCCACACCATGACCCATGCCGAACCGACCGCAAGCGCAGCAAACACAATTTGGCCAGCGCCGCTCAGCAGCGTGACAGTAATCGGCACGACTCCAAAACAGATCATCGCAACGTATCGACATATGTCATTGAAGGAAAAACGATTCGGCCTAATACCGACCAAACCGCCGCCTGCAAGACCGCCCAGCCCCATAGCTGCCTCAATAATCCCAATGCAGGAAGATTGCATGCCGAGATGCCTGGTAACAATAACGGGTGCACCAATCGTTAACCCAACCAACGCAAGATTCAAAACAGCCGCAAGCAAAATCACGGCGAGCAACGAGGTGTTTTGGAGCAGGCACCGAATCGCTGACATAAAATCGCTTTGACATGCCATACGAGTCGAGCTATCCCCCGTCATTTCAGAGGGGACATTTTGTTTGAGTGTGGCCCAAAACAGCAGCGTCGACATTGCAAACGCCACCGCCGCGATCGCGCAAAGGACGTCGATTCCAAAGCATCCGTAGACGGCTGTTCCAACCACGGGACCTAGAATATTGCTCGCCATGGTCGTCTGCGACACTAACGCGGTGGCCCGCTCGACCTTTTCCTTGCCGACCATGTGCAGCGTCTCAATTTGAAGTATCGGCTTCAGAATAGATTGAACGGCGTATTGGACGCACAGCATCACCGCCACAACAGCCGCAAGGGGCAACGAGCACTTCATGGGAACAAATAGCATCGCTGCAACCATTAAAGCAATACCGAGAGCTGCTAGAACGCCGCGATGCCCCTCTCGATCAGCTAATACTCCGCCAGCCGGAGTCGCAAGCACGCCCGGTATAAACGCTATAGCCGCGACGGCACCATATAGCGTTGACGAACCACTGCGGTCGAGCAAGTAAAGCGGGCACGCAAAGCACAGCGCCGACAACGTCGAATACACGCACAGCTGCGCAACGAGAAGACCGACGAGTCTTATAGGCAGCGCTGTCTTTGATGCTGATACGGCATCGAAGTCTCTCATCCCGTCCATAGAGCTTTGCCTCCTATACATACTATTGGTATGTATTTAACGGCTCGAAAAGGGCGACCGTAGCCACCCTCTTACATCAATATATATACCGTTAGTATGTATATTACCACCCGACACGGTTCCAAACGTCCCAAATTTGGCACGTTGTTTGAAGCACTTCTTCCCCCAAATCGAGACCCACTGCGGCCGCCATCTGCGTCAAACATTGCGCGCGAGCGACCATTCGCTCCTTGGGCTCGAGCGGACGGAACAATGGCAGCAGCCAAAGATTCGCTAGCAACGATACGGCCTCTGCTGCTTCGCGCGGGCATTCGCACGCAATGGAGCCGTCGGCGACGCCTTCCTCGATTACCGGCAAGAGATATCCATCGGCCGACTCGTCAAACGAACTCTGATACTGCATCGCCAGCAGACGCGAACTCTTTACCGGATCCGCCGCAGGATGTATGCGCGCCCAAAGCTCAATTTGTGGTACGACAGACTCAGGCGCATAAAGTCGCTTGAGCTTTTGGGCGCCCGTCATATTGCCAGCACCGAGCGTCGCGCGGCGGCGTTCAACAATCGGAGCCATCGCTCGATCAAACGCGGCGTTGAAAATCTCTTCTTTGCTCTTGAAGTGATGATAGATAGCGCCCTTGGTCATGCCATCGAGACGGTCAACGATATCCTGGATGCTCGTTCCCTCATAACCCTGTGCGCAGAATAGCCCCAGCGCCGCGTCGAGAATCTTCGCGACCGTCTCTTCGGGATATTTATTGCGACCCATAATCCGCCCATCCGCAACGCAAGTCTTATTCCTTATTGCGATATTTTAACGTTGCGGATGGCAAACGGTCGGCCCTACACCGCGGCGGGGCCGTGTTCGCAGGTACGGATGCGGATAACCTCCTCGACCGGCTCGACCCAAATCTTGCCGTCTCCAACGGCACCGGTGCGAGCGGCGTTGCAGATGATGTCGACAATTCCGTCGACGTGCTCGTCGGCACAAATGAGCGTGAACTGCACCTTAGGGATCGTGTTGACAAGTAACTCGTTGCCGCGCACGTATTCCTTCCAGCCATGCTGCGCGCCGCAGCCCTGCACCTGATTGATAGTCATGCCACGAACATCGGCAGCAAACAACGCATCTTTGAGAACCTCAAGCTTTTCCTGGCGCACGATAGCCGTAATCTTCTTCATAGTAAATTCCTCTCTTTATCAAAGCAATGAATTGCCATTCAATGACGCGGGTTTTCCAGGTGCCCGAGATTGCCCCGAAAGAGGAGCGCCGCGTACTTCGGTACGCAAGCGACGGTTTGAGGGGCAAGGTCGGGTGCCTGGGAAAGCCGTGCCGCTAGTCGAGTCCCGAGAAGGAGGGATAAGCGCTCTCGCCGTGCTGACTCGCATCCAGGCCCAGCGCCTCGTCGGCCTCGTCCACACGCAGGCTGCCGTGGAACAGCATCTTGACCACCGCGGCAATCACCAAATCGAGCACCAGTACAATAGCGACCGTCACCACAATGCCCAAAATCTGCGAGATGAGCAGCGACATGTCGCCCGTGTAAAACAAGCCACCCTTGCCGGTCCACGAAAGCTCCGGCACGCAGAACAGGCCCGTGAGCACGCCGCCCAAGATGCCACCGATGCCGTGGCAGCCGAACGCGTCGAGCGCATCGTCGTAGCCAAACTTGGTCTTGAGATGGCTGATGGCCAGGTAGCAGACAGGCGATACGATCAGGCCCATGACCAGCGCCGCCCACGGCTCGACAAAGCCCGCGCCGGGCGTGACCACCACAAGGCCCGCAACCAAACCGGTGCTGGCACCCACCAGCGTGG
>USAY01000167.1 GCA_900552755.1 uncultured Collinsella sp. | reverse complement strand
CCGCGCCAGGTGGCTCGGCCGGGTTTTCCCTGGCCAACATAGGCAGTTTGAATGCCGCAGGCGGGACTGGGGAAGTCGCGCTTGGGATCGTTGCCCACCATAAGGACCTCGTGCGGCTCGAGCCCCATCACCTGAAGCTGCTCTAGATAGTAGGTGGCATCGGGCTTGCAGCGGGTGGTGTTTCCCATGTGCGTGACGAGCTCAAAGGGAGCGTCGGCCAGGTCGCCCCAACCCATGCGGCACTCGATGGCCCCCTGGGGAAAGCTGGGGTTGGTAAAGAGCGCACAACGCAGCCCTGCGTCCTGTACGGCCTGGAGCGCGGCGTGTGCGCCCGGCATGGCGTGGGCGTTAATGACATCGTCGTTCTTGTACGGAAGAACTTCGCGGTCATAGTAGGTAAACGCCTCGTAGATGAGGGGATCGGAGAGACGGATCCCGCATCGGCGCTCGACCTCTTCTTGGTAAAACTCAAGATTGGTGCGGTTGTCCGTGCCGCTGCGGCGATTGGCGTTGAGGTCGACCAGGATGGTGCCGAGGCGTGCCATCGTGCCACCGCGGCTGCGGCGCCCGATATCCGCGAGCATCGAAGAGACATCCTTAAAATAGCGAAGGATGAACGCGTTGAGGTTGATGCTAAGAAGCGTTTCGTCCATATCGAAAACGACTGCTTTGAGCACGCGGGCACCTTTCTCGTATATTTGATCTAGAGTCGTTGGCTCCGGATACTTTACCCCAAAGCGAATTGCCTGGCTGGTTATCGTCAAGTTGCGGAGACGTGTGTTCATAAGATTACGAAAAAGTCTCCACACGAGTAAAAAATCGCAGTTCACGCTTGAAATCGAACTCGTTTCCCCGTAATCTATACGAACGTGATTGCATAAGCATCACATTAGTATCTGTCGGCTCCCGAGTGTTCCTAAACGTTGTGTGCTTGTCGCACCCTTCTGTAGGTCCTAGCAATCGGGGCCCCGTAGTTCGAAAGGGGTCCACCTTTGAGTGAGATTCAGAACTCGTCCATTTTCTCTCTTGACGATGTCAACGAGGAGGAGATGAACAACCTCATCGACGGTACGATTACCGACTTTGATGAGGGCGATCTCGTTAACGGCACTGTCGTTAAGATCGAGCATGACGAGGTGCTCGTTGACATCGGATTCAAGTCCGAGGGCGTTATCCCGGTCCGCGAGCTGTCCATCCGCAAGGACGCTAACCCTGCAGACATCGTTGCACTCGGTGATCCCATCGAGGCCCTGGTTCTCCAGAAGGAGGACAAGGACGGTCGTTTGGTCCTGTCCAAGAAGCGTGCCGAGTACGAGCGTGCTTGGAACCGCATCGAGGAGAAGTTCAACTCTGGCGAGAACGTCGAGGGCGAGGTTATCGAGGTTGTCAAGGGCGGCCTGATCCTCGACATCGGCCTGCGTGGCTTCCTGCCCGCTTCCCTCGTCGACCTCCGTCGCGTCAAGGACCTCACCTCCTACATGGGCACCCGCATCGAGGCCCGCGTCATCGAGATGGACCGCAACCGCAACAACGTTGTCCTCTCCCGTCGCGTCGTGCTCGAGGAGTCCCGTAAGGCCGAGCGCTCCGAGATCCTGTCCAAGCTCAAGTCTGGCATGCGTCTCCAGGGCACCGTTTCCTCCATCGTCGACTTCGGCGCCTTCGTCGACCTCGGCGGTATCGACGGCCTCATCCACATCTCCGAGCTTTCCTGGAACCACGTCAACCATCCTTCCGAGGTTGTCAAGGTCGGCCAGGAGGTCGAGGTCGAGGTTCTCGACGTCGATCTCAACCGCGAGCGCATCTCCCTTGGTCTCAAGCAGACCACCGAGGATCCGTGGCGCGCACTGGTCAAGAAGTACCCCGTCGGCGCTATCGTCGAGGGCACTGTGACCAAGCTTGTCCCGTTCGGCGCTTTCGTCGACCTGGGCGAGGGCATCGAGGGCCTGGTGCACATCTCCGAGATGGCCAACAAGCACGTCGATCAGCCTTCTCAGGTCACCCACGTGGGCGACAAGGTTCAGGTCAAGGTCATGGAGATCGACCTCGACCGTCGTCGTATCTCCCTGTCCATGAAGTCCGCTGCTGAGACTCTGGGCGTCGAGATCGAGGTCACCCCGCTGCCTTCCGAGAAGAAGGACGAGGAGACCGACGCCGAGTAAATCGGTTTGACGATCACTTGTTTTAAGGGATTCGCCTGAAAGGGTGGGTCCCTTTTTTGTTTTGCGAGCTCGACGGCAGATTTCCACCCAAGTCGTCCGTTTGCTATTGAGTTGTCGCGGCATGAAAAAACGCCGACATCCCGCCTCGGGGAGGAGGCGGGAACGCACCGAGTAGACGGAGGGGTGCGGAGCGCGGTCGCGTCTCGACTGACGACGTTGCCCATCGACGCGACTATTGTAACGCATGGGCGGTTCTTGGTTTATCGTGTCGAGCGCGCGTGTTGTGTCGTCTCGCGTGCTGACGGTGTGATACACTCTTGCATTGCTGAGTGGGCCAGACGGTCGCGCGATGTGCTGCTTGCAGTACGCGTGAGGAAAGTCCGGGCTCCAGAGGGCGGGATGCCGGCTAACGGCCGGGCGGAGTGATCCGACGGAAAGCGCCGCAGAAAAGAAGACTCCCACCTGCGCCGCAAGGCGTAAAGGGAAAAGCTGAAACGGTGGTGTAAGAGACCACCAGCGTCGTGGCAACACGGCGGCTTGGCAAGCCCCATCCGGAGCAAGCGCGAATAGGAACGCTATGGGCCGGCCCGGTCCGCGTTCGGGTAGCGTGCGTGGAGCTGCATGGTAACGTGCAGACAAGATAAATGACCGTTCACGACAGAACCCGGCTTATAGGCCCACTCGGCAACTATGTTGACGCTGCGACGGCGTCAGCTGGCCGATTTGGCGCTCATTCGTCGGTCGCCGCCATAAGGCGTGCTCCCTCCTTTTTCGGGCCAAATCGACTCAGCTGACGCCGTCTCGCTGTTTTTGCCTGGTCATCGGCAGCCTCATTTCTGTTGCAATCTCGTTTTTCAAGGCACCTTGCTCGCGCTGACGGGTTCTCGCTGTTGGTGACGGTATCATTGGCGTTTCCGTTCTTGTTGGCGAGGTCAACGGTGCTGTCTTTGCCGTATTATTGAGGCTGTTTGTTGCTGCGCTTTATTTTGTTGAGGGGCTTTGTTGGACAGCTATTTTACTCTGCAATCGAATATTGAGGTTTCGGGCGAATTTGTGGACCGCAAGAG
>USAY01000166.1 GCA_900552755.1 uncultured Collinsella sp. | reverse complement strand
ATGTCGGCCATTAACGCTCATTCCTTTCGCGAATCTTGCGGGCACGCTCCCCACGTTGCTTGGCTTTGCGCTTGGCGCGGGCCTCATCACGGGCATTGAGCTCGGCAGTCGCATCGACTTCGCGGGCCGCAGGGCTCAAGAACATGTAGCCGATGAGGGCAAGCACCACACCGACCGTAATGCCGACATCGGCCACATTGAAGACGGGGAAGTCGATGAAGGTGGTGGCAATAAAATCGGTCACAAAGCCAAAAGCCAGACGGTCGATCGCATTGCCAATGGCGCCGCCCACGACCATAGCCATGCCCACAACCTCAAAGCGAGCAAGCTGGGGCGCGCGAAGCAAGTACACCGCGATCGCAACGATAACGACAAACGCCAGCACGGCAAATGCGAGGCCATGTCCCTCGCCCATGCTAAAGGCAGCACCGATGTTACGCACGAAAAGGAAGTCGATCACACCGGGGATAACAGTCACATGCAGAGCATCGCCAACGGCACGAACCGCAAGCTTGGTCAGCTGGTCAACAAGCAGCACGGCCAACGCCACGCTACCAGCAACACCCAACCGCCAACGCAAAGGCGGCGTCATATCCGCAGAACGACCCAAATCAATCCCCTACCCTCAAAAACATCGAATTACGTTTAACGCAATTAACCATCTTATATTGCCACACGCAGAGCGCACGACATATCCACCAACACAAGCGAAATAACCAGCATAAAAAGAAAGCGGCATTCCGAAAAACAGAATGCCGCTTTTATTCAGCGGAGCAAATGGGCCGAAGGCGCCCAAATTCTACCTATAACTAAAATGCCGAGTTACCGTGCCTTAAAGGGCATTCGCACACCTCTCGCAGATGTGAGCATGGCCGTTGTACTCGCCGACGGTGGTGCGGTAGTTCCAGCAACGGTCGCAGCACTCGCCCTCGGCAGCCTCGATGGCAACGGAAAGCTCCTCGCCCTGGGTAAGCTCAACATCGGAGACGATGTAGAACTCGGCCAGGTCGACGGCCTTATCACCGGTCAGCAGCGCGTACATCTCGGCGGGAACGACCGCCTTGACGCGGACCTGCTGGCTCTTGGTGAAGGTGCCAGCAGAACGGGCATCCTCAAGGGCCTTGGTCACGGCGCTACGGAGCTCGAGCGAAGCCTCGAGCACGCCCTCAAACTCATTGGCCTCGTCGACCGTGATGGGCGACTTGTACCAATCGAGTAGCGCGGCGTACTTCTGGTGATCGACGCAGCCGGCGGGCGCATAGGCCATGGCCTCGTCGACCGTGTAGGACAGGATCGGCTGCAGGTCGCGCATGAGCATCGAGAAGAGCTCGGCAAGCACGGTCTGGGCGCTGCGGCGCTCGAGCGAGCCGGGCTTATCGCAGTACAGACGGTCCTTCAGGGCGTCGAGGTACACGTTGGAGAGCTCGGTAACCACGAAGTCGTAAAGCGCACGGTAGGCGCGCGGGAACTCGTAGCTGGCGTAGGCGTCATCAACCTCGGCCTGGACCTGGGTCAGACGCGCAACCATGAGCTTGTCGAGCGGCAGCAGGTCGGCAAAGGCGACGCCGTCAGACTCGGGCTCAAACTGACCCTCGAGCTCGGAGAGCAGGAAGCGCAGCGTGTTGCGGAAACGGCGATAGGCATCGGACGTACGAGCGAGAATCTCGTGGTCGATGGAGACGTCGGAGCTGGTGTCGACGGAGGCAACCCACAGACGGATGATGTCAGCGCCCATCTCGTCGCAGACCTTGTTGGGGTCGATGACGTTGCCGAGCGACTTGGACATCTTGCGGCCCTGGCCGTCGAGCGTGAAGCCCTGCGAGACGACCGCCTTGTACGGAGCGTGGCCGTTGGCACCCACCGAAGTGAGCAGCGAGCTCTGGAACCAACCACGATGCTGGTCGGAGCCCTCGAGATACACGTCCGCCGGGTACTCAAGCTCGGGGCGATACTCGCAGACGGCCTTCCAAGACACGCCGGAGTCCCACCACACGTCGAGGATGTCCTTATCGGCCTTGAGGTGATGGCCGCCGCACTTGGGGCAGACGCAGGCCTCGCCCAGGTAGCTCTCGGGAGCGTCGGTGAACCAGGCGTCGGAGCCCTTCTCGTGGAAGAGCTTGATGACGGCGTCGAGCGTGGCGTCGTTCATGACCTTCTCGCCGCAGTCGGCGCAAGTGTAGCTGGGGATAGGCACGCCCCAGTTGCGCTGACGGCTGATGCACCAGTCGGGACGCTGCTCGACCATGGCGCCGATGCGGTTGGCCGCGTGGGCCGGATACCACTTGACGTTCTCGCGGACCTCTTTGCCAGCCTGCTCGCGCAAACCGGTCTTGTCCATCGAGACAAACCACTGGTCGGTAGCACGGAAGAGCACCGGGTGCTTGCAACGCCAGCAGTGCGGATAGCTGTGCGTGATCTTCTTCTCGAGGACGAGGGTACCGCGCTCGCGCAGGAACTCGATGATGTGCGGGTTGGCCTCATCGGTGTCCATACCGCTGAAGGGGCCACCGGTGCCAAACTCCTCGCCGGTGTAGAACTTGCCGTCGTCATCGACCGGCATGCAGATGTCGGTGATGCCCTCCTTGAGGCAGGCAAAGTAGTCGTCGACGCCGTGGCCGGGCGAGTTGTGGACAATACCGGTACCGTCATCGACACCGACGTAATCGGCCAGCAGTGCCACGCCCTCGACACCGTCGAAGATCGGCTGCTTGTAGTGGATGTGGTGGAAGGTCTCGGCGGGAACCACATAGGGCTTGCCGTCGACCATAACCGGAGTGTACTCCCAGCCAAACTCCTCGCAGCACTTAGGAGCCAGGTCCTCGAGCATGACCTCGGCGCGGCCGTCATGCTCAACGGCGACGTAGGCGGCGCCGGGCTTGAGGGAAACTGCCTGGTCGGAGGGGATGGTCCACGGCGTGGTCGTCCAGATGATAAAGTCGACCGGGCCGTCGAAGTTCTCGAGACCGGCGGGCTTGGAGGTCATCTCAAAGCGCACGAAGATGGACGGGCTCGTCTCGTCGGAGTACTCGATCTCAGCCTCGGCCAGCGCGGTGTGGCAGTGCTTGCACCAGTGGACGGGCTTGTGGCCGCGATAGATCATGCCCTTGTCGAACATGGCCTTGAAGACCTCAATGTCGGCGGCGTCATGCTGGTGATAGAGCGTCAGATACGGGTTGTCCCAGTCGCCAAGCACGCCAAGGCGACGGAAGCCAGCCTTCTGGAGCTCGATGTTCTCGACAGCGAACTTGTTGCAAAGCTCGCGGATCTTAGCCGTGGAGGTCTGGTTGAACTTCTCGGTGCCGAGCTTCTCCTCGA
>USAY01000165.1 GCA_900552755.1 uncultured Collinsella sp. | reverse complement strand
GCGTGCGAAAACGCCGTTACAGGTCGCTCTCGTTAAAGCCGGTGTCGATATCGAGGTTGCTGCCGTCGGCCGCCGTGGTGGCAAGCTCGTCGCAGCGCTCGTTGAGCTCGTGACCGGCGTGGCCTTTAACCCAGATGAACTCCACTTTGTGCTTGCTCTTTGCGGTGAGCAGGCGCTCCCACAGATCGCGGTTCTTGACAGGCTGCTTGTTGGCGGTCTTCCATCCGCGCTTTTTCCAGCCGTCGATCCAGTGTTTGTTAAAGGCGTTGACGACGTACTGCGAATCGGAATGGACTTCGACCTCGCAGGGGCGGTTGAGTGCCTCGAGCGCCACGATAACGGCCATGAGCTCCATGCGGTTGTTGGTGGTCTTGGCGTAACCGCGCGAAAGTTCGGAGGTGAAGGTCTTGCCGGCGGGGTTGGTGTATTTGAGCACGGCGCCGTAGCCGCCGCGTCCCGGATTTGATCGGGCCGAGCCGTCGGTATAGATGATGACCTTCACATGGTTCCTTTCGTTGGGTATGTTTCGTGCGAGTGACCATTGTAGCGCCATGCCCGCCGGGGGCTAGCAATCTATGATTTCTACCCCGTCTTCCGACAGTTAGTTGGCATGGATGATGCGGTCGAGCTCATCGAGGTATTGCTGCAAGAGGGGAGAGGGCTTGCGCTCGTCGTGCATGATATAGCCTACGTGCATCGTTGGGGCGTCTGCTAACGGGATCGATGCCATACCCCATTGCATTTCATTGGAGAGGACGCCGGTCGACAGGGTGTAACCGTTCGACGTGATAAGTAAGTTAGTAAGTGTTCCGCGGTCCGAGATTCGTATGTTGCGGTCGCAAGGGATATAGCTAAAAGGTTCCTCGGCGTAATAGAAGGAGTTTGAGGTTCCCTGCTCAAAGCTGTAGCGCGTATAGGGTGTAAGGTCGGCAAGGGACAGCTGAGGGCGGCGTGCGAGCGGGTGGCGCTCGCTAACGAAGACGTGGACCGTCGCGTCGAAGAGGGGATGGAAGCTTGCGCGGGCATCGGCAAAAGCCTTCTGCAGAACGCGGGCGTTAAAGTCGTCCAGATACAGGATGCCGATGTCGCTGCGAAACGCGCGGACGTCATCGATGATCTGCGACGTGGTGGTCTCGCGCATGATGAACTCGAACTTGCTGTCGCGGCAGCGCTCGACCACGTTGACAAAGGCCTCGACCGAAAAAGCGTAGTGCTGGGCAGAAATGGCGAGGCGGGCTTGCGGGGTGCCGCCGTCTTCGTAGCGGGCCTCGAGCATATCGGCCTGCTCTACGACCTGGCGCGCATAGCCCAAAAGCTCGGTGCCGTCGTTGGTGAGCGTGACACCGCGGCTGGAGCGCGTAAAGATCTCCAGGTGGAGTTCCTGCTCCAGGCTTTTGACGGCGTTTGAGATGTTGGACTGAGCGGTATAGAGGCGCTGGGCTGCGGCGTTGATTGAGCCGGACTCTGCCACGGCAATCAGAAAACGAAGCTGCTGGAGGGTCATCGATTCCATCCTTTCGATTGCTATCTATAAAACCGATAACAGGTTAGCGCTTTTAAGTGATTGACCGAGCGAAACAATATTCGTACTATTCAAAACACACTAAGGCAGTAGGTAATTAAACCGACCACGGAACCGGGATGCGAAAGGAGGCCCGCATATGAATTGCTTACCAAGACGAATGCCGGGCTCCTGTTTGCGCCCGTCGGCGTGATCAGGAGACAGCGACTTACTTCTCTCTAATTTATTTACTTTTGTTCGATCAAGGAGATCATCATGAGCCAGTTCATCAACAACCCCGAGCACACCTTTGGTTTCGATACCCTGCAGCTTCACGTTGGCCAGGAGAGTGCCGATCCTGCATCCGACTCCCGCGCCGTGCCCATCTACCAGACCACGAGCTATGTGTTCCGCAACTCCCAGCACGCCGCCGACCGCTTTGGTCTTGCCGACGCCGGTAACATCTACGGCCGTCTGACCAACTCCACCCAGGGCGTCTTCGAGGACCGTATCGCCGCACTCGAGGGTGGCGTGGCAGGTCTCGCCGTCGCCTCCGGTGCCGCTGCCATCACCTATACCCTGCAGGCTCTTGCCCAGGCCGGTGACCACGTTGTGGCTCAGAAGACCATCTACGGTGGCTCCTACAACCTGCTGGAGCATACGCTCTCCCAGTTTGGCGTCGAGACCACCTTCGTCGATGCCCACAACCTGGACGAGGTCGAGGGCGCCATCAAGGACAACACCACGGTCATTTACCTCGAGACGCTCGGTAACCCCAACTCCGACATCCCCAACATCGACGCCATCTCCGAGATCGCCAAGAAGCACGGTCTGCCGGTTGTCGTCGACAACACCTTCGGCACCCCGTATCTGTTCCGTCCGCTGGAGCATGGTGCCAACATCGTCGTTCACTCCGCAACCAAGTTCATCGGCGGCCACGGCACCTCGCTGGGCGGTGTGATCGTCGATGGCGGTAACTTCGATTGGAAGGCGAGTGGCAAGTACGCCCAGATCGCTGAGCCCAACCCCTCCTACCACGGTGTTTCGTTTGCCGAGGCTGCCGGTCCCGCCGCCTTCGCAACCTATGTCCGCGCTATCCTGCTGCGTGACGAGGGCGCCTGCATCAGCCCGTTCAACGCCTGGGTCCTGCTCCAGGGCACCGAGACTCTGTCGCTGCGCGTTGACCGTCATGTCGAGAACACCAAGAAGGTCGTTGAGTTCCTGGCTGGTGACAGCCACGTCGCCAAGGTGAACCACCCGAGCCTGCCTGAGCACCCCGATCATGAGCTCTATCAGAAGTACTTCCCCAACGGCGGTGCCTCGATCTTTACCTTTGAGATTAAGGGTGGCCAGGAGGCAGCTTGGAAGTTCATCGATCATCTGCAGGTGTTCTCGCTGCTCGCCAACGTGGCCGACGTCAAGTCGCTCGTCGTGCACCCGGCTACCACCACGCACTCCCAGCTCTCTGCCGAGGAGCTCGCCGAGCAGAACATCACGCCCTCCACGATCCGTCTTTCCATCGGTACCGAGAACGCCGAGGATATCATTTGGGACCTGAAGCAGGCCTTCGCCGCGCTGGACGAGTAAAGCGACTTGTGCAAGGGCCCCTTGCGACTCGATAGGTATAACTGCATAAAATGCCTGCTCAAGGCGCCTGTGCGAACAATGGTTGCACAGGCGCCTTTTTTGCATAGAGAGGGTGCAAAAACAGGGTTTTTGACACGCTTTATGCATTCGAGTTGTGGAAAACTCCTGTTGAGAGGATGTAAGTTTTACGCAATTGACGTGCGCCTTTTGAGTAAAACCGCAGGTCGCGATTTGCTCGGGGTACTATGCAGCGC
>USAY01000164.1 GCA_900552755.1 uncultured Collinsella sp. | reverse complement strand
CCTCGGGGACTTACTGTACTGGCTATGTACCCATTGCCGTGCATTTAATCACGCGATTTCCCAAAGACCCGAATAACGACTGCTTGATACCGCATACCGAAGTCTCGCACTTTTCCGTGGCAAAGTGCGCTATAGGAAGGCGTCGGCAAAGCTAGTTTTTCTCCTGGAAATCAGCTTTTACCTGCCGTTTTTACCAAAATAGAAAAGCCGGGCTCCCCTATTAGGGAGACCCGGCTATGCGTGTTGAAACCGTGAAGAAGTGCCTCGTTCAATGTATGGCAAGCGCCACCCCTACCAATAACTAGCTATTGAGCTTGTTGATGTCATCGTCGGTGATGGTGCCCTCCTGGCTAGACGACGGGCTGTCGCCGTTGTTATCAGAGGCGTCGTCATCGGAGGACTCGGTCTCGTTGGACGTGGAGTCGGATGCCTGCACATTGGCCCCCGAAACGGTCTTGGCGGTAAGGTCATAGGGCATCTGTCCGTACCAGACGCAGTGGACTGCCTCGAGCGTGCCATCGACCGTGATGCCATCGAGGGCATCGCTCGCGGCACGGCACAGCTCATCGTTAGAGCTTAGGCCTGCGACGCCAAGCGTGGAGGGCGCCTCGAGCGTACCGACATAGGAGATCTGGCTCATCAGACGCGCGAGGTAGCCACCAGCCGTGGAATCACAGATCACGTAATCGACCTCGCCCGACTCGAGCGCCTCAAAGCACTCGTTGATGTTGGAGTAGGTCTTTTGATTGGCGGTGATGCTCTGCTTAGCAAGCGCCTCCTGCGAGGCCGAGGACATTTGGACACCCAGAGTAGACGCGTTAAGGGTATCGGTGGAAACGCTTAGCGACCCACCATCGCTAGTTTTACCGAACACGGAAGTGGCATCGTACAGGCAGGTGCCGAGCGAGCTAATGTCCCCGTCCGTGGAGTTAATCTCGCCGATAAAGATATCGGCCTTTTTGTCGCCGAGCGCGGAATCTGCCGAAGACGCATCGACAAAGGCGACCTTAAGGCCCATGCGGCTTGCGAGGGCGCGGGCGGCGTCAACCGCATACCCCGTGAGCTCGCCGTCGGCGTCCTGCATGGCCTGCGGCGCATCGGAAGTATCGAGGGCGACCGTCAGGGTTCCGGAAGTGACCAGGGCATCGTCCGACACCGCCGGCGTGACGGTCTCGTACTCGATCTGGTCGATCGTGGGAGTCGTGAACGTAGACAGCGGGTTGAACGCGCATCCGCTCAGGCCCAAAACGGCGATGACCGCTGCGGTCCCAGCACCTAACCGAGCCGCGTGCATCAAGCTGCCCCTCACCATGTCCACTACCCTGCCTTCTGTGTCGTATACAATCCGTGCGTTGCGCGGAATATCAGGTTGTTCCCACCAGCTGACCTGGTATTTGACCCCACACTTGCGCACCGGGGTGTTTGCTCGGGAGGCCGCAGCCACCTTCACGACTGACCCGCTCGCCCGCGAGGCGGTATTGCCCCAAAGAAAGTAGAACGGACGGTGCGGCTTACATCTAGGACGCGCCATGATCGCGCCGCGCGCACGCGGTCGCTTACGTGGATCCCTTTGACCGCGTCTGTCTTGGACTAGGACGGGCATTTCGTCCGTCCGCAACCACAGCCTGGTAGGAACGAAGCGCATTATAGCTAAGTTCAAGCTAAAGTTTAAGGTTAGGGGCGCCATTCGCACCGTGAGCACAGATTTTGCAGGTCGAAGCGGACCATTCGTGCCCCCATGAAGCCCGGAGCTCCCCTACGGGGAGCTCCGGGGCACCCGTCTCAAGGTGCCGTGGCCAAAAAATAGCAAATATGAGTACTGTTACCAATTTAGCAGCAGACAATTTTTGCCTCTCGGACAGATTTTGCGCTCAGTGTCGCCAACCTGATGCTTAGTTATTCTACATTTGTTTATTATCTTCTTACTTTACGACGCCTCCGAGTCCTAAATTCTTTGATTTTGCTGTTACTGATTTAGTGACAGTACTCATATTTGCCATTTTTTGGCCAGGGCATATGAATAACCCCCTATTTTTGACGCGAATTATACCGGCTTAAGCCCAAAACACGCCCGCAGCGTGTTAAGCAACGCCTCTTGCTTCTTCCTGCGGGCATCGACACGATTCCGGTACCGCTTTCGCATACGCTGGTGGATGCGCCATGCGAGCGCTTCCATCGCTTCCATGTCGCAGAGCATTTCGTTGTTGACCGTCGCGACCTCGATTCCCATAGTAATCAAGCCCGTGTTGCGTTTTTCATCATGAATACGTCCCCTCCGGGAGGAATGGCCCAGCTCACCGTTGTATTCCAGGTCAAAACGGGCTGTTTCCTGATACGCATCGCAAACTGCATGCGGCATCCCCGAGATTGCCTGCGCGCGGTCATCGAACTCGATCTTGTAGTCGGTCTTAAAGGGACCGCAGGCAAATCCGCCATAGGAAAACGGAAGCGAAAACATGGCAAGCATGATGCACTCCATGGGTGAGCGCAGGTTTTCCGACAGATAGGGGCACAGCCGTCGCAGTTGTTTGGCCGCACTCCCCTTACATGCCGCGAGGTAATCTGCCAGGCGATCGGGCGTCAGCACCGGCTCGACTTCAAAGTAACCCACGTCTGCCGGTTGGTCCTTGTCCTTTGCAAGTCTATTCGCAACAGGCGAGGTATAGGGAGGTAGATACCTCCCGCGATCGCTCAGTGAAATCTTGGAACACAGTTCCTGGGCCAGGGCAAACGCCTGGATACAGCCGACCTCGCGGGCGACGGCAACACAAAGGGCCTCGGGAGATAGGCTGTACACCCCCGGTTCCACCTCTAGAATCGAGCCGGCAGGCAACCCGGAGCACACGGACCAGCCCACACCAGGCATGCGGCGGCGCTGCGCCGCAGATCCCACCAGCAAGCACAGATCTTCTTGCACCTCGCCGCTTTTGGCTCCAATTCGCACCAGGTCGGGAAGATAGATATCCTCGGTCGAAGGCGATGACGTACACAGCACGCGGCGCTCCTCCTCGGGCTCAAGGTCCTTCCAGCCGATGTAGCCCATCTGCCGGCGCTCGGCTCGAATCATGCGCAACGCCGAGGCGCCCGTCAGGATCACGGAAGCCGCTAACTGCTCTTTTGTCGGTTTGTTGCACTGCCTGATTGTTACCGCCACACGAATCACCCCTACCAAACGCGTGCGATAGCGAGGCCATCAACGGCCGCGGCACCGGCGCGTTTGAGTTCCGCCGAAGCCGCTGCCATCGTCGCACCCGTGGTGATAACGTCGTCGATAAGCAGCAAGCGGCGGCCGAGCACGTCCTCAACCGTCTCGTACATGCCTTGGGCACGCTCGCGGCGCTCCTCACGACCGA
>USAY01000163.1 GCA_900552755.1 uncultured Collinsella sp. | reverse complement strand
GCTTGTCGAGCTGGCTCTCGCGAGCATGCGTGCGCAGGTTGGTGAAGTACACCTTAGCGGGTGCTGCGGGTGCAGTTACGGTCATAGATATATCCCCTCGGTCTATATGGCGTTACAGACATAGGAGATGGTACCCGTTGGAGTGGGGTCAAAGTCAAGCGCAGCAACGGGCTACCCGGCAGTTAGGGACGTTCCTTTCCTGCCGGCAGTTGAGGACAGCCCTTGTCAACTCGGCCGGCGTGGCGGCAAATCGGCAAAGACTGTCCCCAATGGCCACCCTTGGTCATTTGAAGCCTGTCCCCAATGACTACTCTTGGACTTTGAGGGCTTCGGCCAGAGGGACGCGCCTGATGGAGCGCGTGTGCAGCAGCGCCACGACCAGGTAGGTTGCAAAGCCAATGCCAACACACGCCGCCATGGACCAGGCGGGCACGTAGATCTCGATATTGCCGTTGTAGGCAAGTAGCATCGAGCGGAAAATCGCGGTCAGCGAGCCGATGATCACGGGCAGGCTCAGCACGAGCGACACCGCCACGCACAGCGTGATCGAGCGGATGTACAGGTGCGAGATCTCGCCGTCGCGATAGCCAAAGACCTTCATGTAGCTAATCGAGCGGGCGCTGTGGTCGATAACGGCCTTGGTCAACAGGTACATAAACAACAGGAAGATAAACACCGCGAGCCCGACCATCATGCCGATCATTTTGCTCATCATGCCGATAAACTGGTCGCCCACGGCGCGCATGTCATCGGGCGTGGTGTCGCCGGCAAAGTATCGCGCGTCGAGGTCGAGCTTCTCGTCGCTCACGTAGCCGTTAAAGTAGGCGGCGTCGTTGCCGAACAGCTCGTTAAAGTCGTCGATGCTCATATAGATATTCATGTCCGACTTGGAGCCCCAAGTGGCGTCCTTGCCCTCGTACTCAAGGGAATAATTCTTGCCCTCGTACTTGTCGTGGAGCGTGACCTTCTGCCCCTCGCTCCAGCCAAACTTGTCGAGCAGGCCGCCGCCAAAGACAACGTGTCCGTCGCCTACATCGAGGTCCTTCCAGTAACGCGAATCGGGCGAGACGCCGTAGACGGAAATCGTCTCCTGCCCATTTCCGTCACCGCGGTCGTATTGCAGCTGGTAAATGGCATATTTCTCGGCCTGTGCAATCTTCGCCGCACCGTTGTCCGTCGTATTGACGGGATGAATATCGTCGTTATCGGCATCGATCTTCGAGGCCTTTTCGATCAAGTCGATGGTCTTATCGCGGTCGCAGCCAAGCGCATCGGCCAGATCGTCGAGGCGCGCGTAAAGCGCGTCCTTCTTGTCCTGAATCGTTGCGAGCGCGTCCTGCGCTGCGGCTAAACCCTCGGCAGACGGGGAACTGGTCGCGGCATCGGCAGCCGCCTGCGCGGCATCGACCGCGTCATCGAGTTCGTCATCCGCATCCTGGGCGGCAGTGAGCAGCGAACCGTCGACCGACTGCAAGCGCTCGAGTGCCGACCACTGCTCGCGCTCCTCGGCGGTGCCTTCAAGCTCCAGCGGAGCCTTGAGCGTGTACTGATGCTCGGCGACCAAACTCGTCTCCAGGTTGTCCGCGTAGTGCGTCATCGTGGGCAGGATCGCCAGGCCAAAGAGCAGCAGCAGCGACGCAAACGCGATACCCACGAAGAGTGTGGCAAAGTTGCCCAGATTGCGTAGGAAGATGCGCAGGCGGAAGCGCGAGACAAAGCCCATGCGCTCCGGCAGCTGAAAACCGCGCTTGGTGCCCGACTTGCCGCCCGCCTCGTGACGGAGAAACTGCAGCGGCGTCTTTCCCATCTTGCGGAGCAGGCCCACCAACGTAATGAGAATGAGCGCAGCGGCGGGAACCACGGCGCACTTTACAAAGATCTCCCAGCTCCAGTACACCTGGAAGGGCGGCAGGCTGTACGAGCCGTAATAGAGGCCGCGCATGGGCTCGGTAAAGAACGCAATGCCGAGCGCGGTACCCAAAAGCGCCGCGAGCACGCCCACGATGGCGGGAAGCGCAAGGTAGTGCAGCACGATCTCGCGACGGCGATAGCCGCTGGCGAGCAGCGTGCCGATAATGGCGCTCTCCTCCTCGATGGTGGCGTCGGTAAGGACCACAAAGACAAACGCCATGATCACGATGATGATGTCGAGCAGCGTCGTCCACATCATAGAGTCGCCGTCCACATCGTCGCGCGCATAGCCAATGCCCTGGTTGGAATCGGCATCGGTCAGGTCGTCCACACGCGCATCGGCATCCGTCAGCGCCTCGACCATATCCTGCTCGGCATCGATACGGTCCGCGGTGGAGAGATCGCGGTCGTTAAAGGTAAAGGAGTAGGTGTAGGCGGGCGCACCACCGGCGTCCTCGAGCGCGGCAAAGCCGGCGTCGGCGACCTCGGCCACGCCATAGGTGATAGTGTTCACCGTAAAGTCCGAATTGTTGAGGAACAACGCCTGGCTATCGGGCTGGGTCATGATGCCGCAGATGGTGTAGGTGCGGCCCTCGAGCTCGACCTTATCGCCCACGGCAAGGTCGTTGTTGGTGGCAAAGACGCGGTCGATGGCCACTTCGTCGTCCGCCTTGGGCTGCTTGCCTTCGCAGTAGGACGCGATATCGACTTTGGTACGGTGCGCGTAGGTGCGCAGAGTGCGCTTGGTGCCGTCGTCGCCGGACGCCTTTTTGATGATGGCATCGATGGAAAAGTTCTTGTAGAGCGTGACGCCCCCGACGTCCTCGGCCGCATCCTCGGCGGCTTTGAGCTGATCGTCGGTCGCCTCGAACGCCGTGGTCAGACGGCCGTCCTCGATCGTGTACTCGTCGCGCATATCGTCGATGAGGCGGCCGATGGAGTGCGCGGCGAGCAAAAAGCCCGACGTGAGGGCGATACTTCCGCACATAAGCAGAAAGATGCCCAGGTACTTGCCGATATTGCGGCGCAGCTCGCGCGGGAGTCGTTTTGCGAGAGGTGTCATGGCGCCGCCTACCAATCGAGCTCGGCGGCCGCGACCGGCGACTCATTGAGCTCGTCCTCGACGATACGCCCGTCGCGCAGGCGCAGCACGCGATTGGCCATGCGGGCGATAGCGGCGTTGTGGGTAACGATGATGATGGTGCAGCCATAGGTACGGTTGACGTCCTCCATGAGCTGCAGGATTTCCTTGGATGTCTTGTAATCGAGCGCACCCGTGGGCTCGTCGCACAACAGCAGGCCCGGGTTTTTGACGAGCGCACGACCGATGGCACAGCGCTGCTGCTGACCGCCCGAGACCTGGCGCGGGAACTTGTTGCGATGTTCATAGAGGCCCAGAGAACGCAGCAGGTCGTCGACATTGAGCGGGTTTTTGGACAGGTGCGCCGTAACCTCGATGTTTTCCTTGATGGTGAGGTCGGGCACCAGGTTGTAGAACTGGAAGACAAAGCCCAGCTCACGGCGGCGATACT
>USAY01000162.1 GCA_900552755.1 uncultured Collinsella sp. | reverse complement strand
TGGAGAGAGCGCTCCCGCAAACTGCCTCTTGACAACTTATAGGAGCGTCGGTTTTATTTTTCGTTTTCCCGGCATGGTTGAGGGTATCCAATTAAACGTAGTAGATAGGCCCGTTTTGTGGCATACGACCCATTCAAGCCCAATCTCGAAGGCTAAAGAGAGCCTCTCATCCGCACCTGCGAGCGAAAACCAAATAAAATGAAAGGCAAATGGAAAGCCCGTTTGACGAGCGGAGAACATATGCGCGACGTAACCGAAAGCGACTGGAAGCTGTTTAAGAAAATGCTTCCTCAATGGCAAGAACGTTATATGGAAAAGCTCATCGGCCAGTACGTTGAGATGCTGAACGGCGACAGCGAAGCGTCCAGTAGATTTTGGGCACTAGAAGAGCGCCTCAATAGAGACAAGCTGTCCTCAGGCGTAATTGCAAACGACATTCGCCGCAGCACAATGCACCGCGAGATAGCCAATTTGCTTATCGACAGCGTGATCACCCTTGACGACCTTGACGGTTTTACCGAAGACATTAAGAGCTATGCGCAACACTGGATTGGCCAGTAAGAGCACTGAACGACAGACATCCCCAGCAAAACGGGGCAAACGCTGGGCCACCTAATGGTTGTCCGGCGTTTGCCCAGATAAAACCTGCCAAAATATACCTGTCCCTTTTTGGCAGGTTACTCGGCGCTCTTGAGGGCGCCGACCATGTCGATCTTGTTGAGCGTTCGATTGGTGGCAAGGTTGACGATAAACGTAAAGGCAAAGGCCAGCAACACGGATAGCACGTAGCTCAGCGGCTCGACCTCAACATCAAAATACAGCGACGGCATCTGCAGGATGTACGTAAAACTCTCGGCCAGCAAGCCGCCTAGCGGTACGCCCAGTGCGGCGCCAATCGCCGTGAGGATCAACGTCTCCTTGTTGACGTAGTGGTGCACCTCGCCGCGACGGAAGCCCAACACCTTAATGGTCGCCAGCTCGCGCTCGCGCTCGGAGATATTCGTGTTGGACAGCGTAAACACCACCACAAACGACAGGCACGCCGCCATAAAGGTCACGAGCACCACGACCGAATTGATAATCGTAAAGTTCGCCTCATAGTTTTCCCAATGCTCGGCCGTACTCGAAATCGTAAGCCAACCGTCACTCTTAAGATTCTTGCTAAACGCAATCTGGTCGGCCGACGAACCCTTGAGCAGTGCAAAGATGCCGTTAAGACGCGCGCTTCGGCCGAACGTGCGCTCATAGGTGCCCTGCGTCATGTAAAGCGTGTTGCCCAGATAGTTAAGCGAAATGTCGCTGACTTTGACCTTGGCAACATTGAGCGACGAATCCTGGACGTGAGCCGTATCGCCCGGCTGAATCCCCAGCACCAGCTGTGAACTTTTGCTCAGATACACGTCTCCGTCACGCAAAGGCAGCGGTTCTTTGGACTCATCCTCCAGACGCACGTAATCGCCCAAGTCACTCGTGCGGTCATCGGGCACCACGATCAGCTGCACAGTCTCGCTCTTGCCGCCAAATGTAAAGGTGACGTTGTCGGTCATAATCGGCAGCGTCGAAGTCACGGTCACGTTGGAATCATTGGACGCGCTGCGCCCATCCAATGCCGCGCACGTCTGTGAAAAATCGTCGGGATTGGCGACCGCCAGCAGATCGTAGCGCGTGACGTGGCCGTACTGCTTGGGCGACAGCGCGACCGACGTATCACGAATGCCCATGCCGCAAATTACAAGCGCTGTGCAGCCCGCGATGCCAAAGATGGTCATAAAGGCGCGCTTTTTGTAGCGGAACAGGTTACGCGCCGCCACCTTGTTCAAAAAGCCCATGCGACGCCAGATAAAGCCGATGCGCTCAAGCAAGATGCGCGAGCCGGCACGCGGGGCCTTGGGACGCATAAGCGAGGCTGGGGTCTCGGACATCTCGTGGCGGCAGGCGATAATCGTAGCGCCCACCACGCCCACGGCAAACAGCGCCACCGACACGAGCGACGACACGATGTCGTACGAAAGCAGCATCTGGGGCAGCGAGTACATGTCGTCGAACACCGTAAACAGGAACAGCGGCAGGCCCACAAATCCGATGATGTTGCCGAGCACGCCGCCGATCAGACACGCCCACAGCGAGTAGTCCACGTATTTGGACAGAATACGCCCACGTGAATAGCCGAGCGCCTTGTACAGGCCAATAAGCGTGCGCTCCTCCTCGACCATGCGCGTAGCGGTGGTAAGGCTGATGAGCACGGCGACGATAAAGAAGATAAACGGGAACACCGTGGCGATGGCCTCAATTGACGAGCTATCGCTTTCCACGCTCGAGTAGCTTGCGATATTGCCGCGGTCCTGGATGTACCACGTACATTCGCCTAGATCGGAAAGCTCGGCGCGGGCATCGGCGAATTGTTGGTTGGCGGCGGCGCGGCGCTGGTCCAACTCGGCCTGAGCTTGGACGCGCTCCTCGCTGCCCTCGGCCATACGGTCGATGTTGCCCTGTTCAATCCCAAAGAGCATATTCGCCTGGCGTTCGGCCGCATCTAAGCTTGCCGGCGTGTCAACCGTCAACTCCTGAGCACGTGCCTTCTCACGCTCCTCGCGGATCTTCTCGATATTGCCCTTGACCTCGTTGATCTTTGTCGTGTAGGCGTCCGAATAGGAGCTGAGGCTCTTGGCTCCCTCGACGATCACGTGGACCGAGGAGTAGGAAGAAGATGTCGCGGCGTCCTCGTTCACATAGAACTTATAGTCCGCAGCCGAAGCAGCGCGAAAGGCGTTGACTGTCGAGTCGGAGCTCACGTCGGTGGGATCGAGGACCTCGGCCGTAATGGTGTAATCGCCCGCGGCAAACTGGTCCTTGGCACTTTGGTTCGACGAGCTCGCGTCATTGGCGGCAAAACTCACCGTATCGCCGAGCTTTTTGCCCGAAGCCTTCAGGAACTTCGAAGTCACCGCGACCTCATCGGCGCTCTCGGGCAAATCACCGCTCACCAGCACCGGTTGATCGATATTCTCCTTGGAAAGACTTTGCACGATCACGCGCTCGCGTGTTGTGCCCACGGCGGTGTAGGCGGTCTCGGTGTAGATACCCTCGGCCGTCTCGACGCCGTCGACCTCTTGGATAGCCGCAAGATCGTCGCGCGTAAGGCCATAGGTCGACTGCACGTTAATGTCATAGACATTCTGCTGGTCAAAATAGGCGTCGACCGAATCGCGCAAATCTTCGCAGCCTGCCTTAAGACCGCACATCACGCTCGCGCCAAGCGCGGTGATGACCACGATAGACAAGAAGCGCTTAAGACTGCCGCGGATTGTACGGTAGATGCCACGGCGAAAAACCGTCGGCACCATATCGTTTGAGCTCTGAGCGGTGCGGTAGGTCGCAAACTCCCGGTCGCGACCCGCGCGCTCCGTATCGTGGTTTTGGCTGTTTTGGCGGTCCTGGTCCATGGGCGCTACCACTCGATCGTCTCGATAGGCACGGGATTTTGCTGGAC
>USAY01000161.1 GCA_900552755.1 uncultured Collinsella sp. | reverse complement strand
CGCGATTTTTCGGTCTCGAGCAGGGCGAGCGGCGCGGTGACCAGCACGAGCGAGGCGATGGCGGTGATACCCATGGCCATAGCCGCGATGGGCATGCTGCGCGTGAGGAACAGTGCCACGCTAAAGACCGCAATGACGCCGGCGGAACGCAGCGTTTGGCTCATGCCGGCCAGGTAGAGCTTATCGGCCTGCTGCAGGCGGCCCTCGTACACGTCCGCCACGCCGTCGATCACCTTATAGAGGTAGACGCCCAGGCCGATCGTGGCCATCTGCGCATCGTAGCCGCGGGCGCTACTGTATACCAGGCCGCATGCCAGCGCGAGCGCTCCGCAGAGCCAGCGGTTGAGTTGGTAGGAGGCGAAGGACGTCTTTTCATCGATGTCCGAGACCTGAAAGTTGCGCACGCCGTAGTTGCACGCGATCATGATGAGCGTGCCGGTGACAAAGGCGATGGAGAACTTGCCGGCCTCCTCGGCGCCCACGAGCTGCGTCGACACAATGGTGAGCAGCGGAAACGCCATCCCCCATACGGCTGTGCCCAGAGTATTCCAAAGGTAGTCGCGACGGGTGGCGTGATCTTCGTACTCGGCTTCTTGCGTGGAGAAGCCGCCGCCGTAGACGGCTCCGAGCAGGCGGTTCCACCAGGCATTGACCATGCGGTGGATGGGGCCGGGCTCGCGATTGCGCTCGCGGCGACGGCGCGTGGTCTGGCTGGTGTCGGGACCGCCGGCGTTACGCTGGCTTAGCTCTTGGATTCGTGCAAGCTCCTCGGCGGTGTGCGATGCGGGGAACAGGCCGTTCTCGATGCGTCCGCCCTGTCCGTGCGCCCCACCCGATACGGTGGGGTCGGCGACGCCATTGCGGCGGGCGATGGTGCGGCGGATGCTATCGAGGGGCGTGATGCTCAAGGCGATTCCTTTCTCTTACTGCGCTCTAGTATAGTCGCGGTGGTGTCCATTCGTGTTTTTGAACAGGTTGTTCAATAGTTTCGGCGGGCGGATGTAATTTGTCGGTAAACGTGCGGTATCCTTTTGAAGTTTTGTGACCCCCCGATGCCGCTTGCGCGGTACCAAGGAGTTTTTACCCATGGATGTCGCTGCGTTTTTGCTGGCTCTTGTGCCGATCATCTGGCTCGTCGTGATGCTGCTGTGCTTTAAATGGCCGGCTTGGAAGGCCGCCATTGGCTCGTTTGCCCTTTCGTGCGTGCTCGCCTTTGCGTGGTGGCATCTGCCGGCGGCGCAGATAGCCACGGCCTCGCTCGAGGGCTTTTTGATGGCCCTGTGGCCCATCGTGCTCGTGATTATCGCCGCGGTGTTCACGTATAACCTGTGTGTGCGCACGGGTGCCATGGACGTGATCGGCAGCATGATTACCTCCATCAGCAGCGATCGTCGTCTGCTGGCGCTGCTTGTGGCCTGGTGCTTCGGTGGCTTTATGGAGGGCATGGCCGGCTTTGGTACCGCCGTTGCCATTCCCGCCGGCATGCTCGCGGGCCTTGGTTTTGAGGCCGTGCCTGCCGTGCTGATCTGCCTGCTAGCCAACGGTGTGCCCAAGCCCTACGGCTCTATCGGCATTCCTACGGTGTCCGTTGCCGACCTGGTGGGCCTGGATTCCCTGCATTTGGCTACCGTTCAGCTGGTGCAGCTCGCGCCCTTCTTTGTGGCGATGCCGCTGCTTATTGTGCTGGTTGCGGGTCGTGTTGCCGATGACCAGGGCAATGTTGCGAGCGTGAGCGAGCGCCTGCACGGCGTAGCCGGCGTGGCACTGCTTTCCGGCGTGTCCTTTGTTGGTGCGGCCCTGGTCGTCGCCATGTTTGTGGGCCCCGAGCTTGCCGTGGTCGTGGGCTCCATCGTGTCGCTCGCACTGACCGCCGCGCTTGCCATGCGCGCCGAGAAGTCCGGTCACCTGGACGCGCGCTTCCATATGAATATCGAGGCCGGCGAACAGCTCACCGTTAAGTCGGCGCTTTCTGCCTGGTCGTGCTTCATCCTGATTTTTGTGCTGCTGCTGGGTACCTCCAACCTGGTTCCCGTCGTGCACGCCGCGCTCGCGCCGTTTGCGAGCCACGTGCAGGTGTATTGCGGCGAGAACCCCGGTACGCTTACGTTTTCGTGGATCAACACACCGGGTGTCTGGATCTTCCTGGCCGCGTTTATCGGCGGTGCGATTCAGGGCGCTTCGCCGCGTCTAATGGGCGAGGTGCTGGCCGCGACCGTCAAGCAGATGATGCCGACGGTAATTACGATGCTTTCGGTGCTGGGCTGCGCCAAGGTGATGGGCTATGCGGGCATGATCTCGTCGATCAGTGCGTTTTGCATTGCCGTCGCCGGTGGGCTGTACCCGATTCTGGCTCCGTGGATCGGTGCCGTCGGTGCGTTCGTGACCGGTTCGGGCACGTCCTCGGGCATGCTGTTTGGTCCCATTCAGAGCCAGGCCGCTTCGGCGCTGGGTGTGAGTGACTACTGGATGGTCGCGCTGAACGCCCTGGGTGTCGCCGCCGGTAAGATGATTTCGCCGCAGACCCTCGCCATTGGCCTTGCCGCCGTTCACGTGCGCGGTAAGGACGCCGAGCTTCTGGGCGCGGTGCTGCCCTACGCCGCCGGCATGCTGGTCCTCATGAGCGCCATTGCCATGCTCGGCCAAGGCCTGCCGCTGTAGCCAGCACTTTGGGAACGTCCCCAAGTGCCGGCATCTGGGGACGTTCCTTGGTTGTTGCCTGTTCAAGGGTGTCCGCAACGACTAGTCGTTTAAGAACGTCCCCAATGACTAGGCCGCTTGCGTGCGATTTTTGACCGTTGGGCGGGCGCTTCGCCGTTGCCGCAAAAACGTTTTTGCATATCGGGTACAACGGGTTTTACGTGAGTAAAGTGCGCGCCGCGCCCGCGTGACGCGCTTTTAAAGGAGGCCCCATGCCTGGTGTTACCCCTGCAGAAGTTCTATCCAACTTTGGCATTACGCTGGTCGAAGATCCCGCCGAGAACCAGCCCCGCCTGCTGGTTGACCTGCCGGCGGCCGAGCTCGTCGAGCATGCCATCCGCCGCAACGAAGGCCGCATGGCCTCCAACGGCGCACTGGTGATCGAGACGGGGGGGCGCACTGGCCGCTCGCCTAACGACCGCTTTATCGTCGATACGCCCGACGTGCACGACAAGATCGCCTGGGGCGCCGTCAACCGCCCGTTGTCCGTCGAAAGCTACGAGGCCATCAAGGCCGGCATCGTCGACTATCTCAACGAGCGCGACGTGTTCGTCACTCGCGGTATGGCCGGCGCCGACCGCAACCATACGCGTCGCCTGCTCGTCGCCTGCGAGCGTGCCAGCCAGGCGCTCTTCATTAAGCAGATGCTCGCCCGCCCGCTCGCCCGCGAAATCGCGCGCACCGGCGAGCCGGACTTCTGCGTCCTCGCCGCACCCGGCTATCAGTGCGATCCCGCCATCAAGGGCCTCAACTCCAGCGCCGCCGTGGTCATCAACTTCCAGGAGCGCGTGATT
>USAY01000160.1 GCA_900552755.1 uncultured Collinsella sp. | reverse complement strand
AGGTACATGGCAGAGCTGGCGCCGGACTCGCGCGTCAGGACCAGGAACTGATCGATGTCTCCGGCGTTCAGGGCAGCCCAGCGCTTGTCGACCAGGCCGTTTTCGTACCAGTAGTGAACGGCGCGCAGGCAGGCGCGGTCGCCCAGCTTGGCGCGCAGCTCGGGGAGCTTGGCGTCAAAGTCCGCCACGTTTACCTCGCACAGGCGTGCCTTGCCAAACTCGGCAGCGACGTCCTGCATCTCGCGCGGAACGGCGGCGTAGTCGTCGGTGGCGGCCACGTGGTCGGCACCGACCTTAACGAGCACGAGCGCATAACCGTGATCCTCAAAGTTGAGCTCGAGCTTCTGGGTTTTAGGCTGAGCCTGGTCCTCAAAGTCCATGTAGGCGAGGCCGCCCAGGCACACAGCGGCCTGGTCCATCAGACCGCAGGGCTTGCCGTAATAGTTGTTCTCGGTGCGCTGGCTCATCTGGGCGAGCGCGACGGGCTCGATGGCGGGTGCTCCCCAGAGCGTCTCCATGGCGCGACCGTATGCCGCCTCGACAGCAGCGGAGCTGGAAAGGCCGCCGCCCGAGGGGACAGAGCAGGTGAAGGCGAAGTCGAAGCCCTGGGGCTCAACGCCCAGAGCAGCGATTTCGTGGGCCATGCCGCGGACGAGGCTCGCGGACGTGCCCTTCTCGGACTCCTGAACGTCTAGCGTGTCGAGCGCGATTTCAAACGTGGGATAGCCCTCGTCGGCTACGCGAACCTTGTTGGAATCGGTTGCCACGGCGATGCCGTCAACGGCGACATCGAGCGAGCCGGCGATAACGTGGCCACCCTCGTGGTCAGTGTGGTTGCCGCTGATCTCGGAGCGGCCGGGCGCGTGCACGTAGAGCACCTGGCGGTCGCCGATGGGGCCAAACTCCTCTTCGAACAGCTTGGTGAGCGTGGCGAATGTCTTTTCGTCGGGGGTGGTCATGGGAGTCCTTTCCTTGGCGCGCCCGGGTGGGTTTTGCGTCGTTATGAGTACGTTAACAACTTAAAGCGGCATGAACCAAGTGTTCACGATACCGCACGTTACGGGCTATGTTAACGTACTCATAACACATCGCTTGTCACTTTTTGAGAATCTGGTAATCGGTAGAAATACAGCCGTGAACGGTATTGCCGTATGGACTTATAAAGCAGAAGAGATGCGGATTGAAAAAGTAGAGTACGTTAACATGCGTCCGACGATAGCGGGCCTCGGCGCGGGCTAAACTCCTGCCCGGGCCGGCATTCACGCTATTCAGATCTCGCAAGGGTGAAGGTGATCCTGTGGCAAGGCGCCCGTCCAACGATACAGGTACGCGTCCGGTTTCCATGGCCGACGTCGCCCGCGCTGCTGGCGTTTCGCAGCAGACGGTTTCGCGCGTCGCCAACGGCTTGCCCAACGTTAACGAGCAGACGCGCCAGCGCGTGCAGTCCGCTATGCAAGAGCTCGGCTTTCGTCCGAGTTATGCCGGTCGCTCGCTGCGCGACGGCCGTTACCATTCGGTCGGCCTATGCATCAACGATGTCACCAAGTTTGGCAACCTCTCAATGATCGACGGCATTGCCAGCGCTGCTCGCGAGCATAATTGCGCCATCACGCTGGTCGAGATGTCCAAGACCGAGGAATTCTCGCTTGCCGAGGCCACGCGTCGTATGGCCGCATTGCCGGTGGACGGCATCATCATCGGCATGAGCCGCATGGCGCCCGATTTTGAGACGTTTGATCCACTGCCGGGCATTGGAACGGTCATCGTTACCATGTACGCGCATCCGCGCGTGACTACGGTCGATTCCGACCATTACGGCTGCTCGCTCTTGCTTATGGATCACCTGTTTGAGCTGGGGCACGGGCAGATTCGCTATATTGGCGGCCCGTCGTTCTCGGTCGACGAGCAATTTCGCCGCGCTGGCTGGCAGGATGCGCTCGAGCGTAAACACATCGAGCCGGCAGAGCCGCTCGAGGGCGACTGGTCTGCCAACAGCGGCTACGAGGCCGGCAGGTACCTGGCCGAGCACGATCGCACCATGACGGCGATTTACGCGGCAAACGACCAGATGGCAAATGGCGCGATTGCAGCGCTGCGCGATAGCGGCCTGCGCGTGCCCGAGGACGTGAGCGTGGTGGGTGTCGACGATTCGCTCGATGATTTTGTCGCGCATAACGAGCTCACGACCGTTCGATTCGATTTGCATCAGCGCGGACGCGAGGTATTCGAGCATGCGGTTCCCGAGGCGGGTACGGCGGGCAAAACTGTTGCCATTCGTATTCCCGGCCAGCTCATTATTCGACATAGCACGGCGATACCACGCTCATAGTTTGCGCAGGTAAACGGCGATTTATCGTATTTCAATAACAATCGGTAAGGATGTCGGTAGATAGCTGTTGGGATGTAGTCGAGTGTTATGATAGACGGGTTCTTTTGTCTATCTAGGAGGCTTTGCCTGATGGAGATCACCAAGGATATCCGCTACATCGGTGTCGACGATCACGACATTGACCTGTTCGAGGGCCAGTACGACGTGTCCGAGAACGGTATGGCATACAACAGCTACGTTATCTTGGGCGAAAAGATTGCTGTCGCCGATTCGGTCGACGGTGGTTTTGTCGACGAGTGGCTCGGCAACATCGAGGCCGTGCTCGACGGTCGCACGCCTGATTATCTGGTCGTTCACCACATGGAGCCTGATCACTCCGCTGGCATCGCCACCTTTATGGAGCGCTATCCCCAGGCTCAGATCGTGGCCAGCATGGGCGCCTTCCGCATGATGGTCAACTACTTTGGCACCGATTACCCCGAGCGCAAGATGGTCGTCAAAGAGGGCGACGTGCTCGACCTGGGCGGCCACAGCCTGACCTTTGTCGGCGCCCCCAACGTGCACTGGCCCGAGGTGCTGTTCTCCTACGAGTCCACCGATAAGGTACTCTTTAGTGCCGACGGCTTTGGCAAGTTCGGCGCCAACGACATCGAGGATCCGGAAGGGTGGGCCTGCGAGGCTCGCCGCTACTACTTTGGCATCGTGGGCAAGTTCGGCAAGTTCGTGCAGGCCGTACTCAAGAAGGCCGCCGATCTGGACATCCAGATCATCTGCCCGCTCCACGGCCCCGTGCTGACCGAGAACCTGGGCTACTACCTCGATACCTACAACACCTGGTCGAGCTATCAGCCCGAGGACGACGGCATCACGATCGCCTATGCGAGCGTGTATGGCCATCTGAAGGCTGCCGTTGAGGAGCTTGCATCTGCGCTCGAGGCTCGCGGCCAGAAGGTTTCCGTCTTTGACCTGGCTCGCGACGACATTGCCGAGGCCGTTGAGGATGCGTTCCGCTATGACCGTCTGGTACTCGCCTCCATCACCTATCAGGGCGAGATCTTCCCGTTCATGAGCACCTTTATCCACACGCTTGCCGAGCACGCCTATCAGAACCGTACGGTGGCGCTCGTTGAGGCCGGCTCCTGGGCGCCCACCGCTGCCAAGGTTATGACCAAGGAGCTCGAGGGCATGAAGGACATCACCCTGGCGCAGAACAAGGTGACCGT
>USAY01000159.1 GCA_900552755.1 uncultured Collinsella sp. | reverse complement strand
AGGTTGATGTCCCCATGGCCGATTACTCGGGCCACGAGGACATGTGGGCCGCCGCTATGGCGATCATGGCCGAGGCTGCCGAGCCCGCCCCCGTGGCGGTGCCTGCGCCTGCAGCCTCACCTGTGTCGGCTGCTCCCGTCTATGTCGGCCGCCACAGTTCCGTGCTTCCCGAGGATACCGCGCGTATCTCGCGCGAGGGTATCGAGCGCGCCGAGGCTATCGCTGCCGGCGTTATGGAAAACCGTCGTCATGAGCGCGTCAATCAGATTCTCGAGGAAGAAATCAACCGTCTGCAGTCTGCGGCCGTCAAGCGCACGGGTCGTGCCTATCTGAGCGTTATCGAGGGCGGTACCGCCAGCTTTACGCCGCTGCGCGCGGAGGCATAATTGCCGCATGGTTAAGGTCGATCGAAAATGGGCGCTTGCCGCCTGCGCCATGGTGCTCGTCATTTGGGGCAATTCGCTGGTTCCCGGTACGGGCTCTGGTTCGTTGAGCCTGTCGATTATGGAATCCATTCGCGGCTTTTTGCAGACCCTGGGGCTTCCATACGAGTGGGTGACCAACTTCGTCGTGCGCAAGTGCGCTCATTTTACCGAGTACATGGTGCTTGGCATCTTGGCGACGCACGCCTTTGACCTCGAAGGCCGGCGTACGTTTGATGTGTTGCTGCCCACGGCGGTGTTCTTGCTGCTTGTCCCCTCTATCGACGAGACGATCCAGCTATTTGTGCCCGGTCGCGCCGGCATGATTACCGATGTGATGATCGACTGCTGCGGGGAGACGACAGGCGTCGTACTCCGATATCTCTTACGGTCGCTGATGTACACCAAAAAGGCCGCCTAGGACGTTTTGCTTGGTCCTAGGCGGCCTTGTGCGTTTGAGGGCCTCTGCGGGGCGTGACGGCGTTTTCCGGGCGTTTTGCGAGTTTGGCTACGCTGCGCCCCGCTGATGTGTCCTTTACTGGAGCGCCTGGGCGCCAAGGGCCAGACAACCCATGATGCCCTGCTTGCCCTCAAGGCTGTTATTGACAATGTAGGTTTCGATGTCGTTGACCTCGGGCGTGACGATATAGCCGTTGAGCATTTCGGCGCACTTTTTGCGTGCGAGCGGCACGATGGGGGTGTGGTCGGCCACGCCGCCGCCGATGATAATCTTTTGCGGTGCGTAGCACAGCGTGTAGGTCATGAGCGCCTGTGCCAGATAGCCGGCGAGCAGGTCCATGGCCTCCGGGTCATCGGCCATGTCTCCGGCGCTCTTGCCATCCCAGCGCTTTTTAACGCCGGGGCCGGCGATGAGGCCCTCGAGGCAGTTGTCGTGGAAGGGGCAGGCGCTATGCTCGCCGATGGTGTCGCGCGGGTCGCGCGTGACCAGGATGTGGCCAGCCTCGGGATGCATCATGCCGTGCACGAGCTTACCGCCCGAGAGCACGCCGGCGCCCACGCCGGTACCGATGGTCAGGTAGACCACGTCGGTGAGGCCCTTGGCGCAACCAAACGTGACCTCGCCCAGACAGGCGACGTTGACGTCGGTATCGTAGCCGCAGGGGATATTGAGCTCGTTTTGGATAGTGCCCAGCAGGTCAAAGTAGCGCCATGCCGTTTTGGGCGTCTCCAGGATCTTGCCGTATTGGGGCGAGGCGGGGTTGACTGCGGTAGGGCCAAAGGCGCCAATGCCCAGCGCGGCGATGCCCTTGTCGGCAAACCATGCGTTGACGGCCTCGACGGTTTCCTGCGGGGTCGTGGTCGCGATCTGCTCGCGCTCCAGGACCGTACCGTCTGCATAGCCCGTGGCGCAGACCATCTTGGTGCCGCCGGCCTCGAGCGCTCCGATAAGCTGCTGTTCTGCCATAGTATTCCTCTCTCTGGGACGAGTTGCTCCGTGACTAAAGTATAGAGCTCTAAACCATTTAAGAAAGCGCTATAGAAAGAAGCCTCGCAACGCGGTGGGCGGTGCGGGGCTTCTTTGGTTGCTCTAGTTGTCGGGCTGTCCTTACCCGCGCGGCTTGATTTTATCACGTAGCGACTTGAGGTTCTCCAATGCCGCGTTAAGCGTCTCGTCTCGCTTGGCAAAGTGGAAACGAATCAGGTGGTTGACGGGCTCGCGGAAGAAGCTCGAGCCGGGCACGGCGCCCACGCCCACCTTAGACGCGAGGTCCTCGCAGAATTCGAGGTCGCTGTCATAGCCAAACTCAGAGATGTCCATCATGACGTAGTAGGCGCCCTGTGGCACGTTATGCTCAAGACCGATGCTATCGAGCCCCTGACAGAACAGGTCGCGTTTGGCGGCATAGAGGTCAAGGACCTCATCGTAATAGCTGTCGTCGAAGTTGAGGGCGGTGACGACGGCTTCCTGCAGGGGAGCGGCGGCGCCCACGGTGAGGAAGTCGTGGACCTTTTTGATGCGCTCGGTGATTTCGGCAGGGGCGATAGTGTAGCCCAGACGCCAGCCGGTGATGGAGTAGGTCTTGGACAGCGAGCTGCAGCTGATGGTGCGCTCGAACATGCCAGGCAGCGTGGCCATGTAGACGTGCTCATGGGGTGCGTAGACGATGTGCTCGTATACCTCGTCGGTGATGCAATAGGCGTCGTACTTTTTGCAGAGGTCGGCGATAAAGGTGAGCTCCTCGCGCGTAAAGACCTTGCCGCAGGGGTTGGAAGGGTTGCACAGGACGATGGCCTTTGGGTCGTTGTCGCGGAAGGCCGCCTCGAGGACCTCGCGGTCGAAGTCAAAGGTGGGCGGGTTGAGCGGCACATAGATGGGCTCGGCTCCCGAGAGAATGGTGTCAGCGCCGTAGTTCTCGTAGAACGGCGAGAAGATGACGACCTTGTCGCCGGGGTTCGTGACCGTCATCATGGCGGCCATCATGGCCTCGGTGGAGCCGCAAGTGACTACGATATTCTCGTTGGGGTTCACCGGCATGCCCATAAAGTGCTCCTGTTTGGCGGCGAGCGCCTCGCGCATGGCCTGGGAGCCCCAGGTGATGGAGTACTGGTGGTAAAGCGGCTTGGGGTCGGTGGCGATGGTGCCCAGACTATTGAGCAGCTGCGCCGGGGGATCGAAGTCGGGGAAGCCCTGCGACAGGTTGACGGCGCCATACTTGTTGGAGATGCGCGTCATACGGCGGATGACCGAATCGGTAAACGTTGCCGTGCGGTTGGAGAGTTCTTTCATGCCGGTCCTTTCGAGCATTTGCAGTGGGGCAAGTTTACTCCTATGAAACCGGTGGGATTTGCTCGAAATGGATCCGAAAAACTCTTTTCAAAATTCTTGAAAATTGGGGCTTGCATCGCGTGGCGTTCCTTGCAATAATAGTCGAGCGCGAAGCGCACAGGACACGGTGGGTGTAGCTCAGTTGGCTAGAGCGACGGGTTGTGGTCCCGTAGGTCGAGGGTTCGAGTCCCTTTACCCACCCCAGTTCTTGCTTCGTGTTGATATCGGGTCGTTAGCTCAGTTGGTAGAGCAGGGGACTCTTAATCCCAAGGTCCAGGGTTCGACCCCCTGACGGCCCACCACACGATATCTCCTCTAAAGTCCGCCACAACGGACTTTAGCTTTGGGTCGTTAGCTCAGTTGGTAGAGCAGGGGACTCTTAATCCCAAGGTCCAGGGTT
>USAY01000158.1 GCA_900552755.1 uncultured Collinsella sp. | reverse complement strand
AGACGGTTTTTCGCATCGCATTGCCAATCCTGCCCTATACCGAGCCGCGCATTTTGGGGCATGCCGAGGATGTGCCCGCGGTACTTCAAAAGCGCTCGATTCGGCGTGTGCTCATCGTGACAGACCCCGGTATTGCCCGTTTGGGGCTCACGGCGCCGCTCGAGAACGCGCTTGCGTCCAAGGGAATCGGCGTTACGGTCTATGCCGAAACGCGTGCGAACCCCACGGTCTCGAATGTGGAGGAAGCGGCGGCATTGTATCGCGAGAACGACTGCCGGGCCATTATCGGCTTTGGTGGCGGTTCGGCCATGGACTGCGCCAAGGGCGTGGGCGCGCGCATTGCGCAGCCAAACAAGCCCATCAACAAGATGCGCGGCCTGCTGCGCGTCCACCGTCTCCTGCCGCTGCTTATCGCGGTTCCCACTACCGCCGGAACGGGAAGCGAAGTCACGCTCGCGGCGGTTATCACCGACGACGAGACGCACTATAAGTACCCCATCAACGACTTTGTGCTCATCCCGCGCTTTGCGGTGCACGATCCCGAGTTTACGCGTGGCCTGCCTGCTGCCATTACAGGACAGACGGGCATGGATGCCCTGACGCATGCCGTCGAGGCCTTTATCGGCCGCAGCACCACGCCTTACACGCGCAAGATGGTGCGCCAGGCGGTTCAGCTCATCCATGACAATTTGCTCGAGGCCTATGAGCATGGCGACAACATGCGTGCGCGCCGCAATATGCTTTCGGCGGCGTATAAGGCGGGCGTCGCATTTACGCGCTCCTATGTCGGATATGTGCATGCCATCGCGCACAGTCTGGGCGGCCGATACGGCATTCCGCACGGTTTGGCCAACGCAATCATCCTGCCGCACATGCTTCGCGCTTATGGCGACACCGCCGCTCCCAAGCTTGCCGATCTTGCTCGCATGGCGGGTATTGCGCCGGCTACCGCGCAGGACAGTCTTGCCGCAGAGGCCTTTATCGACTGGGTCGACCGCATGAACGAGGTCTTGGGAATTCCTAAATATGTCTCGGGTATTCGCCGCTCCGATATTCCGCAAATGGCGGCCCATGCCGACGCCGAGGCCAATCCGCTGTATCCTGTCCCGCTTTTAATGGACCGTTTGGAACTCGAGCATATGTACGAGGTCGTCGCGGGTGGTATGTTTGAGGACGAGAACTAGGAGGGCCCATGAACACCGAGGAAATCGCATACATCGTTAGCAGTCAGCGCGCCTATTTTAAGACGCATGCCACGTTCGATGTCGATGCTCGCCGCCGCGCGCTCGTGCGCCTGCGCGATGCGGTGCGGGCGCACGAGGACGATATCGCCCATGCGCTCAAGACCGATTTGGGCAAGTCTCATGACGAGGCGTATATGTGCGAGATCGGCACGTCACTTTCCGAGATTCGCCATCAGATTGCGCATGTGGCCCGATGGAGTCGCGCACGCCTGCGCCCGTGCGACCTTGCCAACGCTATTAGCGTGTACAGGACGCAGCCGGTTCCCTATGGCGTGACGCTGATTATGGCGCCTTGGAACTACCCGTTTTTGTTGACGCTCGAGCCGCTTGCCGGCGCGCTCGCTGCGGGTAATACCGTGGTCATCAAGCCGAGCGCCTATGCGCCGGCTTCGAGTGCGGTGCTCAGACAGATCTGCGAGGAAGCGTTTGATCCGCGCCTGGTGACGGTCGTCGAGGGCGGACGTGCCGAGAACGAGGCGCTGCTCGATGAGTGCTGGGACAAGATCTTCTTTACCGGCAGCGTTCCGGTCGGCAAGCTTGTCATGGAACACGCGAGCAAAAACCTCACACCCGTGACGTTTGAGCTGGGCGGCAAGAGTCCCTGCATTGTGGATGCCTCCGCAAATTTGAAGGTCGCGGCGCGGCGTATCGCCTTTGGTAAGTGGCTCAACGTGGGCCAGACCTGTGTGGCGCCCGACTATCTGCTGGTTGACGCGCGCGTGCACGACGAGCTGTTGGACCTCATCAAGGAGGAAGTCCACCGCATGTTTGGCGAGCACCCGCTCGACAACGAGGACTACGGCCATATCGTCAACGCCAAGCATTTCGCGCGCGTGCGCGGGTTGATCGACTCCGACAAGGTTGTGCTGGGAGGTGCGGCGCGCGAGACCTCGCTCAAGATTGAACCGACGATCTTGGACGGCGTGACGCCCGAGGATGCCGTAATGCAAGAGGAGATCTTCGGTCCCATCTTGCCGGTGCTGACGTTCGAGAGTCTGGATGAGGCCGAGACGTTTATCACGGATCGTCCGACGCCGCTGGCCCTGTATATCTTTAGCCAGGACCGAGCGGTGCAACAGCGCTTTGTGCGCTATGTGCCCTTTGGCGGCGGCTGCGTTAACGACACCATCATGCATTTGGCTACGAGCCATATGGGCTTTGGCGGCATGGGCGCGAGCGGCATGGGGCAGTACCATGGCCGCGAGAGCTTCGATACGTTTAGCCACAAGAAGAGCATCGTGAACAAGGCAACCTGGCTGGACGTGCCATTCCGCTATGCGCCCTACGCAAGCTGGAAGCACAAATTCGTGCGCATGTTTGTGCACTAGGAAATAGGAGCGGGTAATACGAACAAGTGTTCCTATTACCCGCAATTTGCGTTAGACTACTGCCATGGGGTACGGATGGGCCAACTCCCTTTAGAAGGGAATTGGCATGAGCGTAAGCGATGTTATTTCGTTATTGGCGTTGTTAATCGCGGCTATAGAACTCGGCCTGTTTATCGGCCGAACGAAATAGCCGCCCCCGCGTAAGCGAAGACGGCCACTTCTCACGATGTAAACGTGTATCGGAGTTGGCAAGACCCGCTGCCACGGGTGCCATCCGTGCTCCTATCTTATCTGCAAGCGCTCTGGCATGCAAGCGTTGCGACAAACGGTCGAAAAGACCCGGGTTGGTCTATTTGTGTCCGCACGAGTTCGTAGACTTCTCAATAAGGTTAAGTGCCGGTTATTCCGGCCGTTAGAGGAGCTGCCATGTACGAGCCTTCACGTGTTCTTTTATCGTTTCACATCGCTGGATTTCAGTATGCCGACGGCGCATTGGTTCTGGGCGATCTGAAAGCGGGCGATAAACTGACACTGTGTGCCGAGCGCGATAATCCCCACGATCCCGAGGCGGTCGCGATCTATTTCGGCAAGATCAAGCTCGGCTATGTTCCGGGAAACGAGGTTGGCCCGCTGTCCGTGATGATGTATTACGGGCACGAAGATGTGTTTGAAGCCCGCGTGCAGCAGGTTGCGCCCGAGCGCAGTCCCTGGCATCAGGTGCGCGTTGGCCTTTATGTGGCGGATGCCCGCTAGCCGCTAGGGGAGGCTGTCATGTTTGATGACGACGACCTGTTTGATCTGACGGATGAACCGTTTGAGTGGGACTTGCTGCTCGATGACGATGAGCTGGAGCAGGATCGAGAAAAGCGGAAGGATAAGAACGCACGGGACGACGTATCGAAGAAGAATGACAAGCGCCGCCGTGGACTGTTTGGCGGGCTCTTTGGGTAACCGCTGCGCCAAAGCGTCTGTATACTAGGCACGTGTTAGACGCGTTGCGAAATGAGGACACAGACGATGATGTGGTTTACCGCCGACCTGCACCTGG
>USAY01000157.1 GCA_900552755.1 uncultured Collinsella sp. | reverse complement strand
GCGTTATGGAAGGTTGCACCGCCGAGCTCGAGGCGCTGGGTGTGCCCTATGAGCTTGTCATTGCGAGCGCGCACCGCACGCCGGCGAAGGTCCACGAGTGGGCTTCGACTGCTGCCGACCGCGGCATCAAGGTGATTATTGCCGCCGCTGGCAAGGCTGCTCACCTGGGCGGTGTCGTGGCTGCGTTTACCCCGCTGCCGGTTATTGGCGTGCCCATGAAGACGAGTGACCTGGGCGGCATGGACTCGCTGCTGTCGATGGTGCAGATGCCCTCCGGCGTCCCCGTTGCCTGCGTCGCCATCAACGGCGCCAAGAACGCCGCCATCTACGCCACGCAGATTCTGGGTGCTTGCGACTCCGAGTATCGCAAGGTTATCGAGAAGATGAAGCAGGAGATGGCTGACGCCTAAACGCTGCGCCATTTCGTTGTAATTGCAAGGAGAGCCATGTCCGACTATCAGGGAAAACGTTTTTCGGCTTCTCAGATTCCCGATCCGTCGAAGCCGGGTGCTGCCCATGCGCCGCAGCAGGGCCGGACATCCTCTCCTCAGCAACCACGTGCACCGCGCCCTGTGACACCGGCGAAGCACCGCCGCCCGGATACGCCGGCTGCGTATCGCCCCTCGTCATACAGCACGGCTAAGAAGCCGCCCCGGTCTTCGTCGCACGCCGCGCCGTCGGATTACGGCGAGCCGCCGCGCAAGAAGCGCCGCTCCGTCATCCCCATCCTGCTCATCATCATTGGCATCGGCCTGATTGTTGCCGCCGCTGCCATCTTTATCAACGCGCAGATTGGCTACAAGCAGGCGAGCGAGTCGTATCAAAAGATCGAAAAGCAATATGTGAGCGATAAGGACGCCAGTGGCGTGCCGATTATCGACTTTGATGCGCTTGCTCAGACAAACCCCGAGGTCGTGGGCTGGATTTACGCACCGGGTACCAATATCAACTACCCCGTGGTGCAGACCAACAACAACTCCAAGTACCTCAATACGCTGTTCGACGGAACGGCTAACGCGTCCGGTGCCATTTTCCTGGATAGCGATGACACCGCGCCGGGAATGGTCGACCAGCAGACCACGATCTACGGCCACCATATGAACGATGGGTCGATGTTCAACGTGATTTCGGACACCACCGACCAGGCGACGTTCGATAGCATTGAATATGTGTACTACATCACGCGCGATGCGACGTATAAGCTGCGTCCGCTGGCGACCAAGGTGGTCGAGGACACGTACTCCAAGGCGCGTACGCCCAACTTTGAGGGCGACGACGGACTCAAGAACTACCTGTCCGAGATGCTCGACGGCGCTTCTGCCGTGGCGAGTGATGCCACCGATCGTGCCGCTTCGGCAACTAAGGTTGTAACGCTTGTGACCTGCCGTTCGCTCTCGCTGAGCAACACGCGTGCCGTCATGGTACTCACGCCGGTCGAGGAGTAGATTACCCGAGAGTAGCTAATTTGGGACGGGGCTCTTTTAGCTACCCTTTGACCGACGGCGATTTATTTAATGTTGGGTAATTATCGACTGCCATATGAGGGTAGCTAAAATAGCCCGTCCCAAATTGGCTACTCGACGACGGTAAGGGAGAAATGATGCTCGAGAGTGGCAAATTGATGCCTTCGATTGATGCTTGGCTGCGCGAGGCCAAGGCCGATGCTTCGGCGTCCGGGTGCGGCATGTACCTGACGCATAACGGTGCGGTGCGCGCGACGCCTAAGTCCGAGGTGCGCGGGGTCGAGACCGATGGCGTGGCGCCTGGGCATAAGGTGGGCGGCATGGTGTTTGGCTACGATGCTGACAAGGTGCAGGCCGCGATCAAGGCAACGCGCGCGATGCCGGGTATCGGCTACGTGCGCGTGTGGCTGGCGAGCGGCGAGCTTGCCGTGGGCGACGACATCATGCTCGTGCTCATCGGCGGGGACATTCGCCCGCACGTGGTCGATGCGCTGCAGGCGCTTGTCGGTACCATTAAAAATGAATGCGTGAGCGAGGTCGAGCGCGAGGCATAGGCTTCGCGTCGATAGAAGGCTCGTTTACAAAAAATGCCCGCCGGTACGTGTGATACCGGCGGGCATGTTGCGTTTTGGGCGCGCTGGACGCTACACGCGCGTCGCGTCCTTGGGGCTCATGGTCATGCTCTGGAAGCGGTTCTCCATGTAGTCGTTATCGAAATATTTGCCGTAGAACTGCGCGACGGGAATATCCGGCTCCGTGCCATTGACGCGCTGGTACCAGTAGTCGAGCGACTGCAGCGTCATGACGCCGTCGACCAGCATAATGACGGTAAAGATGACGGTAGCCGAGTAGCGACTCTTCCACGGAATCATGTTGATGAGTTTGAGCAGCCTCGGCAGCAGCAGCTTGATCCAGATAAGGCCACCCAGGCCCCACAGGCAGGCAAAGCCCGTGCAGGTGCGTCCGCCCGTAAGGACGGCGAGCGGGTCGAGCATGCCGAACAGCTTCATGTGCGAGTAGCTCCACGAGACCACGCCAAATGAGGTCTGCATAAACCAGCCCACGAACACCTCAAAGCTCGCGCCGAGTACAGCGCTTACCAGGAAAATGATGATGGGGTTCTTTTTATAGAAGCGGTTGAGCACCATGGTCATGAGTACGGCGCCAAAGCCATAGATGGGGCTGAAGGGACCGAACAGCATGCCGGCGCGATCCTGGTAGACGCCCGGATCGTCGACCGTCATGTGCCAGATGTCCTCGGCGATCAGGCCGAGCACGCAGCAGACAAGGAATACCCAGAACAGATTGAAGTAGTTGAGCTTGATGTAGCCCTCGCCGGTTTCATCGCGGCCGAGCATGCCCTCGGCGGCGGCGTCGCGGTCGAGCATCTCCTGCAGGCGGCGCTGTAATTCGCGCTCCTGGCGAAGCGTGGGATCGACGGTGGCTGAAAGCGCGATGAGGATGCCGAGCTGGATGGCGGGGCGTAGCAAAAAGAGACCGATACCCTGGAGCATCACGTCGACCAAAAGCTCGACGACGGTGAATGCAATAAGGATGTAGGACAGGCGGGCGGCGTTGCGGCGCTGGTTTTTGATAAGGTCCAGGCCAAAGATGATCAGGATGACGGCACTTGCCGCAGAGAGCATGATGCCGGCGACGATGAGTCCAACCGAGACCAGCATATTGTCGCCGAGCTTTTCGGCGGCGTTGCCGTTGATGAGCGCGGTGATGACCTGCCACATAAAGGCGGCGACTGACGGGAGTGTGCCCACGCCGGACAGGATGCACAGGACGGCGTACACCTTGATGATGAGGGGAATCTTCTTGACCTCCGTGGCGCTGGGGACGCTGGGGTCGAGTTCGTTTCGATCCATACAGAACCTTTCTCGCTTTGTCCTAGGTTACAAGGATACGCCGCCGACCTGCCAAAAGACAGGACGAACGTCCCAATTGCAACAATGCAACCCTCAACGGTGGGCGCGGCGCGGCACTGGCGTCCATGTCGTGTAGCCAAATAAATGTTTGGCCGCAAAACGGATTATTAGCTCGGTGGGCTTTTAAAAAGCGCTGCTCATGCGCTGGGGAGCGCGTCGCGCCGTGCGTATAATAAGGCGGGTAACGCCAAAATACGAGGCTCTGAGGGGATGCCATGTCTCAAGAAACCATCCGCGCGGCCGAGCGTG
>USAY01000156.1 GCA_900552755.1 uncultured Collinsella sp. | reverse complement strand
GGGTTGCCTTGGTCTGAGAAGTTCGCGAAGTCCACTTCTCAGACCAAGGCAACCCGCCTGGAGGCGGCCCCAGCGCGAGACCGTCCCGGATGCCTACCTACTCGTTGTCGCCTGCGGTCATCTGCGTTGCGGAGAGCGCGCCGTCGGCAGCAGTTGCGGCTGCGGCGTCGGGCCAGACCCAGTCGGTGAAGGCCGGGTGATCGTAGCCCTCATCGCACGCGAACTCAAAGGCCTCGGTGCGGAATGCCTCCCACTCGTCAATCTGCTCGGCAAACTTATCGGCGTCAACCATGCGCAGCACGTCGGCGGCCAGTGCCCAACGGTCCATGTTGTTCAGGCGCAGCATGTCGAACGGCGTTGTCGTGGAGCCTTTCTCCTCGTAGCCGTGGACGCGGAAGGCGTCGTGGCCGGGTCGGTTCCAAATCAGACGGCGAATCGTGCCAGCATAGGCGTGGAATGCAAAGAGCACGGGCTTATCGCCGCAGCCAAACAGCTCAGTCCAGCGCTCATCGCTGATGGCTTGGTCGTTCTCGCAGACGTTCTGGATCTTGAGCAGATCGACCACGTTGACGAACCGCACCTTAATGCCCAGCTCACGCAGCATGTCGGTTGCAGCCAGAGCCTCGAGCGTCGACACGTCGCCGCACGTGGCAACCACGACGTCAGCCTCGGCGAGCGAATCGGCGGTCGATGCCCACTTCCAAGTTGCGACGCCCTCGGCGAGCTCGGCGCGGGCCTCGTCGACCGTCTGGAAAGTGGGGGCGGGCTGCTTGCCGCAGAAGATGGCGTTGACGCAGTCGGTGGACTGGTAAACACGCTCGGCCACAGCAAGCGCCATGTTGGCGTCAGCCGGATAGTAAGCATTCACGATATGCGTGTCGTTGGCCTTGTTGAGCAGCAGGTCGATAAAGCCGGGATCCTGGTGAGAGAAACCGTTATGGTCCTGGCGCCAGACATGGCTCGACAGCAAAATGTTGAGGCCGCTGATGGGGGCACGCCACGGAATCTCGCGCTTGGTGGCCTCGAGCCACTTGCAGTGCTGGTTGACCATGGAATCGACCACGTGGACAAAGCTCTCGTAGGAGCTCCACACGCCGGAGCGGCCGGTGAGCACGTAGGCCTCGAGGAAGCCCTCGCACTGGTGCTCGGACAGCTGCTCGACAACCTTACCGGAACCTGCCAGCAGCTCGTCGTTGGCCTCGTCCTCGTAGAAGCCGGCGTCCCACTGCTTCTTAGTCACCTTGTAGGCATCCTGCAGGCGGTTGGAAGCGGTCTCGTCGGGACCAAAGATGCGGAAGTCGTCCATGTTATTTGCCAGGACGTCGGCGGTGTACTCACCAAAGACGCGGGCGGCCTCGGTGGAGCCCCAGCCATGACCATTAGTTGCGACGGGGACCTCGTGGGCATGAATATCGGGCAGCTCGAGCTCGCGGCGCACCTTGCCGCCGTTCGCGTTGGGGTTGGCGCCGATGCGCAGCTCGCCGGTCGGCATAAAGGCCGTCACCTCGGGGCGCACCTGACCCTCGGGCGTAAAGAGCTCCTCGGGCTTGTAGGAGCGCAGCCACTCGCGCAGCACGCGGAAGTGCTCGTGGGTGTCTTTGGCGCTCGCGAGCGGCACCTGATGGGCGCGCCAGGAGTCCTCGGTCTTCTTGCCGTCAATCTGCTTGGGGCAGGTCCAACCTTTGGGCGTACGGAACACGATCATGGGATAGGCCGGGCGGACCACGGTCTCGCCCGCGGCGGCCTGGGCCTGAGCGGTGGCCTTGATATCGCAGATCTCGTCAAAGACCTGCTCAAACAGGGCGGCGAAACGCTCATGGATGCTCACGTGGCTCTCGTCGTCAAAACCGGCGACAAAGAAGTGCGGCTTGTAGCCCATGCCCTCAAAGAACTTGGTGAGCTCCTCGTCGGACACGCGGGCAAGGATAGTGGGGTTGGCGATCTTGTAGCCGTTGAGGTGTAGGACAGGCAGGACGATGCCGTCGGTTGCCGGGTTCACGAGCTTGTTGGACTGCCAAGAGGTCGCGAGCGGACCGGTCTCGGACTCGCCGTCGCCCACCACGGCCACGGCCAGCAGGCTCGGGTTGTCCATGACGGCGCCGTAGGCGTGGCTGAGCGTGTAGCCGAGCTCGCCGCCCTCGTGGATGGAACCGGGCGTCTCGGGCGCAAAGTGACTCGGGATGCCGCCGGGATAGGAGAACTGGCGGAAGAACTTCTGTAGGCCGGCCTCGTCATTGGTGATGTCGGGGCGAATCTCGCGGTAAGTACCGTCGAGCAGCGACTGAGCAGTACCGGCGGGGCCACCGTGACCAGGGCCCATCAAGAAGATAGCATTCTGGTTGTGATCGGCGATGAGGCGGTTGACATGACCGAACAGGAAGTTGATGCCGGGCGTGGTGCCCCAGTGACCGACCAGGCGGTGCTTAACGTCCGGGCGACCAAAGTCGCGCACCTCACCGGTTTTCTCGTCGACAAAGTCGGTGCGCATCAGCGGGTTGGAGCGAAGGTAGATCTGGCCGACGGACAGGTAGTTCGATGCGCGCCAATACAGATCGACACCCTCGAGCTCGGAAGCCGGCACCTCGTGTCTCAGCTTTTGCCATGGCGTTCCCAGAGTTTTAGCCATTGTTTATGTCCCTTCGCTGTATGGTCACCCTCCAATACGGCAACCTTTCGTTGAGACAAGTATATTTGGTAAAACGTTTTATCAGTATGAAAAAACGTTTTACCATCCTGATTTGCCATGTTGACAGGCAGAAGCAGACATTCATCTGCGGCATTGCCTGTCACAGGTGCTCCACATTCAGTCTCTGCAAATTGATAAACGTGTTTAGCTGTGTTTAGTAAGCTCGAGCACGCTGTCTTTGACGATAAGCGCCGGCTCCAGAACGACCTCTTCGGCACGTCTACCGCCCCTGCCGGCAAGACGCTTGGACATGCAGCCAAAAGCATGCTTCGCAAGGACACCAGGATCCTGCTCAATCGCGGTCAGCGCCGGCTCAAAGAGAACGTCGGCCGCCGAGTTGTCATAGCTCACCACCGAGATATCGTCCGGAATGCTCTTCCCCATCTCGTGCAGGCGCTTAAGCAAACCGAGGGCAATGTTATCCGAGCTTGCGAACACGGCGGTGGCGTCGGTTGCGAGCACCGCCTCCGAGGCCTCGTAGGCACTCGGAATGTAGTACTCGCTCTCAAACTCCAAACGCGCGTCGATCGGCAGGCCAACCTCACGCAACGCGCGCTCATAGCCGGCAAGTCGCTTGCGGCCCGTATTGGAACGGCGCGCGTTAACCAAGCAGGCAATGCGACGGTGCCCCTGTTCGATCAAGTAGCGGGTAGCCATGTAGCCACCCATCTCGTGGTCAAACATCACCTTGTCGCACTCGAGTCCCTCAATGGCACGGTCGACCATAACAGCCGGGATAGGCAGATGGCTGACCTCTTCGCGCAGGGCGCGGTCGTCCGAGAACTCGTCGCCCACGACCAAGAACACACCGTCGACGCCACGCGTCACCAGCTGGCGCAGGAGCTCCAGATCGTCCTCGGCACTTCCACCCGAGCTGGTAATAAAGAGCGCGTAGCCGTCCTCGCGGCAGCGCTTTTCCAGACTGCCAGCGAGCGAGGCAAAAAAGCGGCTCTCGATGTTGGGAACGATAAGGCCCAGCGTGCGCGACTCGCGCATGACCAGGCTGCGCGCAATCTGGT
>USAY01000155.1 GCA_900552755.1 uncultured Collinsella sp. | reverse complement strand
CCCAGCGAGCGGGCGATCATGAGCTCGGTATAGCTCGAGCAATCGCAGCCGCAGCCGTATTCGTTGAGAATGGAGATGAGCGCCGGGTTGGGGTTGGCCTTGACGGCAAAGTATTCCTTAAAGCCCGGGTTCCATGCAAAGGCGTCGCGCACCTCTTGCATGTTGCGGCGGATGCCCGCCTCGTCGTATAGATGAAATGGCGTGGGGAACTGCTCGACGATATGCTCGAGCGTCTCCTTGTCCACAAACGGCTGCTTGGCCGCATATGCCTCGTTGGGGGTCAATGCCATGTCCCGAAAACCTCGCTATCCAGACGGCGCCATCTGCGCATCGAATCCGCATAACGTGGACCCAATGTCCGGATAGCGCTCCCGCATTGCTGCAGACAGTCCTGCGAGTGTTTCCCGCAGGCCCACCAGGCTGTTCGTGCCCGAAATGCCCAGTTCGGCGGGTTTCGCCTCCCCGCAGGGTCAAAGTCTGCCGACTCGCCCGCGGCTCATCGTGCCCGCGCCTCTATCAAGTGGTAAAGACCCTACCACGTTGCACTTTACCAAACAAGAGTATTCGTATATAACGTTTAAAAAATGCAGGGATATGCTAGAAACAAGGGTGCCACAATCCTGCGTCACAATAGGTGACAACTGAGTTGCCCCATGAAAGGAATCCCCATGACCGAGCTCCAAGAACTCCGTCGCTATCGTCGCGACCTGCATCGCATTCCGGAGCTCGACTTCGATCTTCCGCAAACTATCGCCTATATCGAGGGCGTGCTCGCTCCGCTTGCCTGCGAGGTGATCCATCCGTGCCCTAGTTGCGTGTGCGCTTTCTTCGACGCTGGCACGGGTGCCTCGCATGCCACGGCGATTCGTGCCGATATGGATGCGTTGCCTATTGCGGAGACGACGGGCGCCGCTTTTGCCTCGACGCATCCCGGCAAGATGCACGCGTGCGGCCACGACGGGCACATGGCTATGGCCCTCGCGGCGGCAACTTTTGTCGACCGTACGATTCGTGAGCAGCCGGGCGTTATTAAGCGCAACGTGCTTTTTGTGTTCCAGCCGGCCGAGGAAACAACCGGTGGCGCTAAGACGGTATGCGAGAGCGGCGTGTTCGAGCGCTACGGGGTCGACCGCATCTTTGGCTTTCACGTGTGGCCCGATCTTCCTGCCGGTACGCTGGCGAGCTGTCCCGGTCCGCTGCTGGCGCGCTCGAGCGAGACGCACATTCATATCCATGGCACGAGCATCCATATCGCCAAGACCTACGGCGTTCCAGTCGAGGAATCACATGACGCAGCGCTGGCGGCGGCAAAGTTCCTGGTTGCCGAGCGCGAGCTGATGGACGAGTTGGGTGCCGATGAGCCCTGCATCGGTAAGTTTGGCCTGCTGCAGGCCGGCACCGTCTGCAATGCGGTGGCGGGGGAGGCCCATGTTGCCGGTAGCTTGCGTGTGTTTACGGACGCCATGTTCGACCGTGCGCGCGAGGGCGTACGCCGTGCGCTCGACGAGGCGTGCACCGCAACGGGCTGTACGTACGATCTCGACTTTGCCGAGGGCTATCCGCCAGTCGATAACGACCCCGAGTTGTTTGCCCACATTGCGCCTGCCTTGCCCGAGCTGCAACTTGTGGACGAGCCGCTGTTAATTGCCGAGGACTTTGCTTTCTATCAGCGCCATCTGCCGGGCGTGTTCTTCTTGCTGGGCACGGGCGTGCCAGAAGGACAAGAAAACCCGATCGACGCTGATGACTGCCCAGCCTATGCGATGAGCGCTCTGCATACCGATACCATGCTCTTTGACGAGGAGATTCTTCTCAAAGGCCTCGATGTCTACAAACGATTGCTTTTGCTTGACTAAGGCGCAAAGGACTATTTGTTCTAGAAAACACGAACAAACGTACGATATAATAGAGATGTAAGTCTATAGAAACGTTTGACGTTACTAACGTAAGGCGATACTATGATTGCATCGTATAAAGATGAGGATACCGAACGCTTTGCCATGGGTGTGCGGGTCAGGAGGTTCGTGCCCTTTGAGCGCGTTGCGCTGAGGAAGATTCGCCAACTGCAGGTTTGTGCTTCGCTTGATGATCTTCGCGTTCCGCCGGGCAACCGCCTGGAAGCTTTGAAGGGCGATCGTGCCGGTCAATATAGCATCCGTGTTAACGAGCGCTATCGGGTCTGTTTTGAGTGGAGACAGGAGATGGCTTGGAATGTCGAAATCGTCGATTATCACAAGTGATGAGACCTCGTCCGATTTGCTGTCGCCAGTGACTCCTGGTGAGCTTCTCAAAGAGGAGTTTCTTGTTCCCATGGGCATTTCTCAATATCGCCTTGCGAAAGAGACCGGGATTCCGGCTCAGCGTATCGGGCAGATTGTCTTGGGAAAACGTCGCGTGACGGCCGACACCGACCTCCGTCTTTGCCGTTATTTTGGCCTGACGGATGGTTATTGGCTGCGCGCTCAGGTGGCGTTTGACCTTGAGGCCGAGAAAAGGCGGATCGAACCGGAACTCGATAAGATCGTTCCTGTTCAGCAGGCCATTGCGCTGTAGTGCTCAGAGATGATGGGGGTGGCGTGACGATGAGGCGACGCCGACAGCCTGCCGTATATAGTCCGGGTGGATGCGGGTGCGGTTTGCTGCTGCTTCCGGTTATTGCTGTGAGCATTGGCGTGATGTTTGCGCTTGCTGGACTGGCGGCAGCGGCACTTGTGCTGTTGATTGTGGCCATCGGCGTGACGATTTGGCTGTGCCGTTCTCGCGAGCAACGTCGTGCCGACGGTAAGACCAATGTAGGATGGATTGCCTTTTTGGTCATCGCCTACCTGCTGAGCATCAGCTACCTGGCGTTCTTTGTCCTGTTGATGATCAGTACTTTTACCGGGGAATCCGTCGCGGTGGTTTGATGCGCTGCCAGCAGACGGTCGCGCAAAGTGCGTTTGCTCGGCGTTTGGATAACTGCATTGGCCGTTTACCGCAACCTTAGCTCTCAGCTAATGAATTCAAGTTTAATCCTTCCTACGATGTGCTGTGTGCCGGCACGGTAGCCGGATCGTAGAAAGGATGCATAATGAAAAAGCTCGAAAACGAAGTGCTGCTGAGCCGTCGCACTGCACTTGGCGCATTCGCCACCGTCGCCTTGGGGACTGCCGGTCTTCTTGCCGGTTGTGATAGCGATAAGGCGACCGTCACCGAGGACGCTGGCGATGACGACAAGAAGGAAGAGGCGAAGAAGGAAGAGCAGTCTACGACTGACCTGGCGGTTGGTGCGACGGTGACCACGGCTTCCGGTCTTTCCGTCGTTGTCGATTCCGTCCAGCCCGGCCTCACAAATTATGACGGTTCGACCATGACGGGCATTCACGTCACGTACGTCAACAATGGCGATGAGGGCGCAGATTACAACATCTACGACTGGAAGGGCGAGGACGCCAACGGCGCTCAGCAGAATCAGGGTTACTACAGCGAGGGCTCCGATGAGCTGCAGTCTGGTACCCTTTCCGCCGGTGGCTCCGTGGCGGGCAATATCTACTTTGATGGCGATATCAAGAAGGCACTGTATTTTGCCAACATGTTTGATAAGTCTGCCACTGCAAGCTGGGTGCTGGCCTAGCATGTCGCTACCGTTGCGCCGTATGGGAGGTGAAGTCGTATGCCCGATAAAAAGCTGACTGACGAGTTACTCAATGAGCTTCTCGACGCGCCAAACATCGATGGCTATATCAAAGAACACGACTTTGCCGCCCCGTCGCTTTCGGA
>USAY01000154.1 GCA_900552755.1 uncultured Collinsella sp. | reverse complement strand
CACGGTAAGAATAAATGGGCGATTCTGTTCACCGTGCTCGTCATGACCTTTATGGCGTGTCTGGATGCGAGCATCGTGACGGTGGCGCTCCCAGTGATGCAAAAGGAGCTGGGGGTGGGTCTCGACCGCATTCAGCTCGTGAGCTCGGTGTATCTGCTCGCGACGTGCGTCGCCATGCTGCCGTTTGGCCGCTTGGGCGATGTGCGCGGCAAGGTGAATGTGTTCCAGCTTGGTGTAATCGTCTTTACGGGTGGCTCGTTGCTTTGCGGGCTTTCGGCTTCGCTCGAGGTGCTTATCTTGGCGCGTTCCGTGCAGGGCATTGGCTGTGCCGCCGCGATGGCCAACAATATGGGCATCATCACCGAGTCGTTTCCGGCGCGTGAGCGCGGCCGTGCCATGGGCATTCTGGCGACCTTTGTGGCTCTTGGCATGATGTGCGGCCCCGTGCTCGGCGGCGTGCTGGTGGCGAGCTTTCCCTGGGAGAGCATCTTCCTTATCAATCTGCCCATTGGCGTAATCTCGTTTATCGTGGGACTCTATACGCTGCCGCATGTGAAGCCGGAGGCTGGCGAACGCCCTATGCCGTTGACAGAGGCGGCGCGTCGCTGCTTTGCGAGCTCGGCTTTCACGATTAACCTGGCTTGCATGCTTATCGTGTTCGTGGGTATCGGTGCCTCCGAGTTTGTGCTGCCGTTCTACTTTCAGGATGCCCACGGCTTTAGCTCCGATATCTCCGGCCTGTTGTTTTTGGCGATGCCGGTCGTGAATGCCTTTGTGGGCCCGCTTTCGGGCTCGGTGTCCGACCGTGTTGGTTGTGAAGCGCCCACGGCCGTTGGCCTGGGCGTGTACGTGTGCGGTCTCTTTGCGGTGAGCACGCTTGACGAGCACTCTTCCATCTTGATGATTGTGTGCTGCGTCGCGTTTATGTCGTGCGGCACGTCGATCTTCCAGAGTCCCAATAATTCGCTGTATATGGGTTCGGCTCCGCGTGAGGCGCTTGGCTTTGCGGGCAGCTTGAGCAGCTTGGCGCGCTATGCGGGCATAGCGCTGGGTATTACGGCGGCGTCGCGCATCCTGTATGGACAGACGAGCGCGGCGATGGGCAAGACGGTCACGAGCTATGTGGCGGGTCGTCCGGACGTGTTCCTCTTTGGCTTCCGTTTGGTATTCTACGTGCTGATGGCCGTTGCTACCGTGGGCTTTGCGCTCACATTGGTACGTTTGGTGAGGACGCGCACCCGGCATTAGCGTGTTGGGAGGCTGTCTGCCACGAATCGGGCCTATCTACTGGTCTTGCAGCTTTATGGTGCGATGTGGCTTGTGGGGCGGGCGGGGGTCGGTCCGTGGTAGACTATCGAACAACGTTTATTAATCGCGCGGTATCGTTGCCGCGAGAAGGGGTTGCGCCATGCAGGAGCTTGAGGATCGTATTCGCCATGACGGCATCGTAAAGGCCGGTAACGTCCTTAAGGTTGATGCCTTCCTCAACCACCAGTGCGACGTTGAGCTGTTCGACCACATGGGTGCCGAGTGGGCCCGTCTGTTCGAGGGTGTCGAGATCAACAAGATCCTGACGATCGAGGCTTCGGGCATTGGTATGGCCTGCATCGCGGCTCAGCATTTTGGCGGCGTGCCGGTGGTCTTTGCCAAGAAGGCCCAGTCCATCAACCTTGACGGCGAGCAGTATGCCACGACCATCTATTCCTTTACCAAGCAGAAGGAGTACCCGGTTATCGTGGGTAAGCGTTTCCTGTCCGAGGGCGATAAGGTCCTGATTATCGACGACTTCCTGGCCAACGGCTGCGCACTTGAGGGCCTTATTAAGATCTGCGAGGCTGCGGGCGCCGAGGTTGCCGGCATCGGTATTGCGGTGGAGAAGGGCTTCCAGGGCGGCGGCGATAAGCTCCGCGAGCGCGGCTTCCGCGTTGAGAGCCTGGCCCGTATCGCCGAAATGGACTGCGAGAACGGCGAGATCACGTTCGCCTAGGCGCGCAGCACAAGCGATTGGTATGCGATGTGACAAAGGGACTGTCCCTTTGTCACATTTTTTGTATGAGGGGAGGTATTGATATGGATGAGAACAAGATGGGATGGCGCGAGTATGCGCGCTATGCCGAGATGTCGGTCGAGGAGCTGGCACGCGATTGCGAGGTGCAGGTGTTTCGCGCGACGGGTCCGGGCGGACAGGGCGTGAACACGACGGACTCGGCGGTGCGCATGAAGCATGGGCCCACGGGGATTGTCGTGACGGCGCGTGAGAGCCGCAGTCAGTTTCAGAATCGCAGCTGCTGTCTGCGTAAGCTGAGGGCAGAGCTTGAGCGTCGCGGGCGTCCACCGCGCCGACGCGTAAAGACCAAGGTGCCTCAGCGATCGCGCCAGCGCAGGCTCAACGACAAGCACTTCAACGCTATCAAAAAGGCCAACCGTCGCAAACCGGGCGGTGAGGAATGATCTCCTCAATACGTTGCGGTGAAATAGGGACTGTTTTGCGGCTTTTGCTGCATAAACAGTCCCTATTTCACCGCAACTTAGGTGGGGTTAGCGGGTTGGGTGCCAGACCTCGAGAACGGCGGGAAGAATGTCCACCTCGATGCGCGAGGCGACGACGGGCTCGCCGTCGGCCTGAATGGGGTAGTCGGGCTCCTCCAAGGTGAGCTCGGCATGACGGCAACGACGCATGCGAACCGGCGGCAGCTTAGTATGGTGGCCGTCCTTGGCCGAAAGGAACATGGGCAGGGCGACCGCACGGGGGACGGGGCCACAGGCGTAGCAAACGTCGAGCATGCCGTCGCACGGGTCGGCGTTGGGACAGATGCGATAGCCAGAGCCATAGGTGGGCCCCAGCTGGATGGCCATGATAATCGCCCGCACGCGTTCGGTGGGCGCGCCGTCAAAGCTGATGGTCATGGGGTAGTTTCGATAGCGCAGGCCAAACTGCTCCAGACCCGAGAGGGTGTAGAGCGGAGCGCCGGCGAGGCCCGTCTTTTTGCGCAGCTCGGTGGTGCCCAGGCCGATGGCGGCGTCAATACCGATGGAGAGCGTCTGGTCGTAGTACTCAACGGCAGCCTCGCCGCTGCCGCTCGCAGGGCTCCACGAGCGAATGCGCCCGATGTCCTGACGCTGCAGCTCGCAGGTGAGCAGCGCGCCAAAGTCCTTGCCGGAGAAATCGTCGATGCCGAGCGTCTGGGCAAAATCGTTTGTGGTACCGGCGGGCAGATATGTGATGGGCGTGCGCAGTGCGCGGTGCAGCATGCCGTTTAAGACGGCGTTTAATGTGCCGTCGCCGCCGAGCACGACGACGCGGGCATAGTCGTTTTCTGCGAGCTTTGCGGTGTAGCCGCTTCCGTTTTCCGTTTCGGTCGTTTCAAAGCGGTCAACGGCGGCGCCGTTTTCCTTCAGCCATGCTTCAAGCTTATCGGCGGTATGCTCGCCGCCGATGCGGCCGGAAACGGGATTGACGATCATTAAAATGTGCGCGCCGCGTACCGGCTCGTATTCCAAATTTTTATCCATTCCTCTCACCCTTTACGCACAAATTTATTCATAAACATTATACGCAAATACGGGGGAAAAACGGTGAACAAAATTTGAATTTAGAACACACAAACATAGAAAAAACGCCGCCATACGGGAAAAAGTCGTACAGCGGCGCTTATGTGTCTATTTGGTTTAAAATCAGCCCTTGAGCTCTACGCGGCGGATTTTGCCGCTGATGGTCTTCGGCAGCTCGTCGCGGAACTCAACGATACGCGGGTATTTGTACGGTGCGGTGTTCGTCTTGACGTA
>USAY01000153.1 GCA_900552755.1 uncultured Collinsella sp. | reverse complement strand
GCTATAATCGACGACCCAACTGGAATAGGCTGGAATGACGCCACGGCAAACGAGCGTGAAAGAATGGGAATAACGGGAACTGGCTTCTCAACTCGCGTTTTAGTGCCGTCGAGTACCGCCTGATGCTGTTTCGGCGTCGCCATAGAGCAAAGCCAGGCTTATAGGACAAAATGTGTGTCCGCATTAGAGGCATCGGCGCAGGCCGATGCCCCTTTTTCGCCTGCTTAAATTCATGCGCTCTATTAAAACACTCGGACAAAATGTGTGTCCGGGCAACCGTCGTCGCGCCAGGTGGATGGCCTTTTTCCGACACGTTAAAACGCTCATCGGAAGAGGTGGCGCCATGAAGGCGGTCAAATGCCCTTACTGCGGCGGTCCGACGAAGAGGAACGGCAGAACCTCCTCGGGGGCGCAGAGATGGAGATGCACCGCCTGCGGCGCATCGACCACCGTGCGCTACGACGACACCGCCGCCCGCTTCGACGAGTTCCTGTCGTGGCTTCTGTCGAAGGACACGCAGCTCGAGATGCCCGGCGCCGGCCGGACCTTCAGGCGCAGGACCGCGGAGTTCTGGGAGGTCTGGCCCATGCCCGTCCCCGACGGCGAGCTCCACCGCGTGCTCCACGTCGACGGGATCTGGGTCGCGCGCGACCTCGTCGTGCTCATATGCTGCAGCGGCGAGAGGGTGGTCTCCTGGTACATGGCCAGGTCCGAGAACTCGAGGGCGTGGTCGGCCCTCATGGCGCCGATCCCGGCGCCCGAGGTGGTCGTCACCGACGGCGGGAGCGGGTTCGCCAAGGCCGTGCGCGAGACCTGGCCGCGCACCAGGGTCCAGAGGTGCACCTTCCACGCCTTCTCGCAGGTCAAGCGCTACACGACGACGCGGCCGAAGCTCCAGGCGGGGCGCGAGCTCTACCTCATCGCGCGCGACCTCATGGGCATCGAGACGCTGCACCAGGCCGAGCTCTGGGTCGAGCGCTACCTCGACTGGTGCGGGTTCTGGGCAGACTTCCTGGAGGACAGGACCGTGGTGGACGGCAGGAGGGTCTACACCCACGAGAGGCTGAGGCGGGCGCGCTCGTCGCTGTCGTCGCTGGTGTCGGCGGGGACGCTGTTCACCTACCTCGACCCCGACCTGGCCAAGGCCGGCCCGCTGCCGTCGACCAACAACATGATCGAGGGAGGGGTGAACTCGCAGCTGAGGGCCGTCCTGCGCAACCACCGGGGGCTGACGTCGGTCAAGCGCGTGAAGGCGGTGTTCCGGTGGTGCCACGCGCACTCGGGGGACGCGAGGGCGGCGCGCGAGAAGCTCGCCGCAATGCCGACCGACGCGGACATCGACTTCCTGTTCAGCGTCTACTCCGCCTCGCCGTCGCGCGAGGACGGAGGGCCGGAGTGGGGCGACAGAGCCGTGTGGGAGGACCTCCACCACAGGGACCCGTACCCGTTCTGGCTGGATTAATGGATGGAAACGGATGTTCTATCGGGACACACATTTTGTCCTATAAGCCTCGGAGCGCGGAGCTGAGGAAATGCGTAAGCATTTACCAGCGTAGCGCGCAAGGCGCCTTGGCGCCGCAGCGGCTGCCTGCGCAGCAGGCTGACCCCCTGATGGCCCACCAAAGCAAGTTAAGACGGTCAACCTCGGTTGGCCGTCTTTTTTGTTGACCTTGCATGGGGTCGAACCCGTCGGGGCGCGGAGCTGAGGAAACTGCACTGTGATTCCCTTAGGGAAACACGGCTAAAGCCCCATAAACGTGCTCTCCTTATGAGAATTATGCTCATGGGGCTCGATGCATGTTGAGAAGTTGTGATCAAACTCAAAGTGAGAATCGATTTAGTCTGCTCGATAGTGCGACCCGAGACTTTCAGTTCGCTTACGCATGGCTTTGACCATTTCCTGTGCTAGTTGAATCTGCGATTGCAGGCGGGCGAGGGCTGCGACTTCGCTGTCCTGGGCTTTCTGTGTGCTCAAGGTCGTTGCCTCTGTCTTCAAGCCCTCAAGCTCGTGTAGTGCCTCGGATAGGCCCGTCTCGGTGCGGTTGATCATGCAGTAGCTACTCATCGTGTGCTTGAGGCTGCGAGCCAGACGCTCTGCATCTGCCTTGGCGAGGCCGCGCTGGGGGAGGGCGATATCCGTCTTCAAGGGCGTCTCAGGGGCGTCCAGCGCCGCCTGAGTCGCCGATGCACCCGCAATCCGTCCGAACACGATACCGTTGGCGCTTGACAGGCCGCCAATGCGGTCGGCGCCGTGCATGCCGCCCGTTGCCTCGCCACAGGCGTAGAGACCCGCAACGCCGGTCGCGGCTGCCTTGTCGATCTTGATTCCGCCGTTGGAGGCATGGGCGTACATCGCTACGCGCATCTCGTCAGTCGGAGCAATGCCGTGCTCGTCCTGGAGCCATGTGGCAAAGGTCTGGACAAACTCGGGGACGTCCTCACTGGGGAAGTCGTAATGCAGCGCTAGGCCCTCGGCGCCCGCTTGGTCGATGGCAAGGTCGATAGCACGTGAATCCAGGCGTGACGTGAAGGGGCCGTATCCGGAGCGCTGCTCAAGCAGCTTGTCCAGTTTGTCGTCGTCGATGTCAACCGACTGATCGAATTTGACGTAGCGCCAGGTCTTCTCGTTAAAGACGAGGTTGCGCTTGGGCTCAATGAAGCCGGGCATCATCTGCATGAACTCTATATTGGTTAGCGACGCGCCATGTGCTTGGGCGATGGCTTGGGAGGAGCTGAGCACGTCGGCCGAGGTCAGGCTGCGCTCGAACAGCCCACCCGTGCCGCCGGCGGCGATAATGGTGGCCTTTGCCGCAATGGGCACGAGGTGCTCCTCGGTGCGGTCGTAGAGCACGGCCCCGGTGATTCGGCCGTCCGTGGCCTCAACAAGGTCGATAAGTTCGTGGCGGGGGAGTAGACGAATGCCGAGCGACTCGATCTGGGCTGTCAGGGCGTCTTCAAGGGGCTTGCGGGTCAGGCCGCGCCACATACGCATCTTGTGGTCAAAGCAGGGGATAAACTGCTTTTGCTGGGCGCTCTCGGCGCTTTGTGGACGCTGGAGTTCAACGCCCAGATCCTGTTCGAGCCACTGGATCGCCTGAGGAATGCCGTGGATAAACGTCTGGACGAGCTTGGGGTCGGCGACACCGCCACCGACGGCCTGAATTGTGTCGATGAGGTCCTGCTCGTCGGCTTCGTCGACGGGGCCGATAAGCCCCAGACCCCAGGTGCCCGGGAAGAAGCTCGATCCGCTCATGGTCTTGCCGGCGCTCGCAACGGCGACGGTGGTGCCCGCGCGCGCCGCTTCGATGGCGGCACAGAGGCCCGCAATGCCAGATCCAATTACCAGTACATCAGTCGATTCCATCGGATTCCTTTCTCGTCCGGCGCATTGTCGCACGGTCGCTCGCCAAAGGCATCGAAAAGATTCCGTTAATCGGTAAAGGGCCAAATTGGAAGGTAAACGTCACCGATACCTGAACGCTTAACCTAGTTCCCTCAATAAGTTGCGGTGGAATAGTTCCTGTTTTGAAGGGTAGTGCGGCTAGGAACTATTTCACCGCAACTGCCAGAGGGATAACAAAAAGAGCCGCTACCTCGAAAGGTAGCGGCTCCAAAGCTCAAATATATGAGCATCGCGCGGGCGCGATTAGGCCTTGAGGGCCTCCTCGACGGCGACAGCGCAGGCGACGGTGGCACCGACCATGGGGTTGTTGCCCATGCCGATGAGACCCATCATGTCAACGTGCGCAGGCACGGAGGAAGAACCGGCGAACTGGGCGTCGGAGTGCATACGGCCCATGGTGTCGGTCATGCCGT
>USAY01000152.1 GCA_900552755.1 uncultured Collinsella sp. | reverse complement strand
GCACTCATATATATGCGTGTCTTAGAACGGCATGCCCGGGATGTTGAGGCCGCCGGTGATGGCGCCCATCTGCTTGTTGGCGAGCTCGTTGACGCCGCGGACGGCCTCGTTGACGGCAGCCATGATCATGTCCTGCAGCATATCGACGTCCTCGGGATCGAGGGCATCGGGATCGATGGTGAGGTTGACGAGCTCCATCTCGCCGTTAACGGTCACCTTGACCATGCCGCCGCCGGCAGAGGCGTCGACGGTCTGGGACTTGAGGTTCTCCTGCGCGGCGGCAAGCTGCTCCTGCATCTTGCGAGCCTGCTTCATCATCTGCTGCATGTTCATACCGGCCATGATGGCTCCTTTACGTGCGGCCGCACGCCGAGCTGCAAGGGCAGCCGGAGCACGGCAGGACTTTCAAACTCAAAAATCGTACCACGGCGCGCGGCGAGAGAGCGGGGCGGACGTGTTACCTCAGTCGATATACATGTCCTGGAGTGCAAACCGCACCCAAAGATTATGCGAAGTTGAATAATTCGCATCTGCATAATATTGAAAGCTAAATCTTGTAGAGCCGGAATCCGACATTTAATGCGTACCACTAAATGGCTAAATGCCGAGCCACTACTCGAAGCGGCGCTCATGACGGCGGGTATAATTTGATTGCCGTAGATATCAATTTGGAGGTGCCCATGAATGCCCCCGACGTGCTCCAAAACATCCGCTCAAAACACCCCGTTGCATATGTGGTTCTCTATCTCTTTGTCGGCTGGGCATTACTGGTTGTCATCACCCATGCTATAGCCTTTGGAGCAGAACTGCTGATAGCCAGCTCGGACCAGCCCGTCGTCAAATGGGAAGCGACCGATGAGTGCACCGACGGAACCCGAACCGTTTACTACAACAGCCCGTCCCTCTACCAAGAGTTCAAGGTCAAGATAAAGGACTCCAAGATTGTCGATGCCGAACTAGGCGCTTTCTTGACAATCGGAGCAACCGTCAACGCCGAGCAAGTCGAGTACACGGACAGCCATGCGACGTATCGTATCGACCTCAGCATCCTAGGCCGACCGTCACGTACCTGTCTGCTCGAATGCGAGATACGCGGCACCGCGTTGCACATGTCCGAAATACAGATGCGCCCGGGCAAAGAGATCTCTTCTTGAGCAGCATACCCGCCCGCACGGTTACTCCACCGGTTTGAAGATGGTGGACTGGCCGAAGACGCTGCGGATGAGGGCTTTGGCCTCGTCCTCGGTCTGCGGGATGCTCGGGGCTGCACCCTGATGGCCGAAGGGGCTGCCCGCACCGGGGTTGGACTCCCAGGGAGCTGCAGGAGCGCCCTCCTCTTTGGGGGCAGTTGCAGCGGACTTGGGCGCGGACGCCGCACCCGGCACGTCGAACGGAGGCAGATCGTCCCCGCTCGCATCGCCGGCAAAGCCGCCGACCATAGCGTCGTCGTAGGGCACCTGCTCGGATTCCCACGGCGCGGGCTGCGCGACAGGCTGAGCCTTGGGAGCGGACGCGCGCTCGGGCGCTCGGGGTGCGGGCTCGGTCGGGAGCTTACCCGTGACAGGAGCGCCGGCGGGGTTGTCGGAGCGTAGCCAGGGGGCTTTGCCCAGGTCAGACGACTTGGGCGCGGGCGAGGCAGGCTTGGGCGCGGGTGTCGGAGCAGCCGGTTTGGGCGCAGCGGGTTCAGGCGCCGACGGGGTCGGTGCCGCTACCGGCGCCGCTTTTGGCTGCGTCGCGCTGGCGCTCGAGGATGCAGGGGGCACCGAGGACACGGGTTGCGGGTCCGCAGATACCGCAGCCCGTGCAGATGGAGAATGCTCCTCATGTTGAGGAGCCGGCGTGCCACCCCCATCCAGGACATAGTCGACGGTACGACGACCGAAGACCGCGCAGACCGTCGGCAGGACCACCGACTGCGTATCGGCGCGACCGAGCATCTTGATGGCAAAAGTCGAACCCGCGGGGAACGAGACCGTGAGCTTGGAGCCGTCGTCGGCCGTGGCGCGGGCGTTGAGCAAAAGCCCTGCGTAGGAAGCCTGACGCGCCTTGACACGCTCGACAACCTCGGCCCATTTGCGCTGCAGCTCTCCGGCATCCTCGACCGCGGGCGTCTCGGCGGCACCGGCGGCGGCAACCTGGGCGGCGTTGTTGGACTGGGGCTTAGGTGCCGGAGCGGTGGCAGGCGCGGGGGCCGCAACGGGCTGAGGCGTCGGAGCCGGCGCAGGCTGAGGTGCAGGCGCTGCAGGCTTGGAAGCTGACACGGACGCAGAACGGGGCGCAGGCTGAGCCGTCGGAGCGGCAGCACCACGGTCCCAAGGCATACCGCCCTGGCGCGCGGACGTAGCAGCGGGGGCAGCGGATGCCGCCGGGGCGGCAGCGCGGGCGCCCGAAATGAGCGTCGGCTGTTGGGCAGCAGCGGGTACGGATGCTGCAGGCGCGGCGGCCTGAGCAGCAGCCACGCTCGCCGGCACGGCGGCGTTGGCAACCATGGCCTCCAGGCGTGCCACGCGCTCGGCCAATGCCTCAATCGTTAAATCAGCCTCGGGACGCGCCAGACGCGTGCAGGCAATCTCGAGCACCAGGCGCACGTCGCTCGCGCCCCTCATCTCCAGTGCGGCATCGTCGAGCACTGTCAGCACACGAGCCAGGCGGTCGGCAGGATGCTCGCCAAAGGCAGCGGCCTCGGCAGCAAGCGCCTCGGCCTGCTCGGAGCCGCCCTCAAACAACTCGGCACGGGCACGGGCAACGCAGGCAACATACACGTCGCGCACGTGCGCCACCAGGTCGCGCGTCAGCTCCAGCAGATCGTTACCTTCCTCGACCTGCGCGCGAATAAGCCCATACAGCTCGGCAACATCGCGATCGGCAATGGCGCGGGAAAACTCGCCCAGAATCTGGTCCGAAACCTCGCCTAAAAGCGAGCGGGCGTCGTCCGCATGCACAGAACCGTTGCCAAAGACGCTCAGCTGCTCCAGCGTGGAAAGCGCGTCGCGCATACCGCCCTTGGCATGGCGCGCCACAATGGCGAGTGCCTCGTCGTCGTAATCGAAGCCCTCCTGCTCGCACACGTATGCCAGGCGATGCTCAATATCCTCGTTGCCGATGCGATGGAAATCGAAACGCTGGCAGCGCGAGAGGATGGTCTCCAGAATCTTTTGCGGGTCGGTGGTGCACAGCACAAAGATCACGTGCGCCGGCGGCTCTTCAAGCGTCTTGAGCAGCGCGTTGAACGCCGCCGTCGTGAGCATGTGGACCTCGTCGATGATGTAGATCTTGTACTTGCCGCGCACCGGGGCAAAGTTGACGGAATTGATGATCTCCTCGCGCACGTTGTCCACGCCCGTGCGGCTTGCGGCGTCGAGCTCGTAGACATCGGGATGGTTGCCCTCGGCGATGAGCTCGCACTCCTCGCAGGTGCCGTCGGGCATGCAACCGCTCGCACCCTCGGCGCGCGCCGCCTCGGCATTGCGGCAAAGCAGCGCCTTGGCAAGAATGCGCGCCATGGTGGTCTTGCCCGTGCCGCGCGGACCGCAGAGCAGGTAGGCGTGGGACAGGCGCCCCTCGGTGATGGCGTGCTCGAGCGTCGAGACGATATGCTGCTGGCCCACCACGGAGTCGAAGGTGAGCGGGCGATACTTTCGGTACAACGATTCCATGGGTGCTCCCCCGGGTATACTGAGTCTTGTTGCCGCGACGGCCATGCGGTCGCACGGCATACTGCATTCATAATAACCCGTACGGCGAGCCCGCCGCGATAGGAGTCCAAAGAGTATGGCAGACACAGAGAGCAACCTCGTCCCCTCCGAAGCAGCCGACCAGGTCGAGGTCGCGCTCGAGAAGCAGGCCGCAGCCGACGACGGCATCCTGTACCTCAACGAGTA
>USAY01000151.1 GCA_900552755.1 uncultured Collinsella sp. | reverse complement strand
GTCAGATTCTGCCGATCGATACGTTTGAGACCGCCATTCCTGCTGCCTACGAGGCGCTTTCCGCCCACGGTGGTGCCGATGCAGCCCGCGCCATCATGACGACCGACACGCATTCCAAGGAATACGCCGTGCGTTACCGCAGTGAGGCCGCGGGCCATGCGGGCAATGCCTACACGGTGGGTGGTATGTGCAAGGGCTCGGGCATGATCATGCCCAACATGGCAACCATGATCGCGATCATCACGACCGATGCTCCCGTCGAGCCGGCGGCGCTCCACGCCCTGTTGCTCTCCACCGTCAAGCAGACCTTTAATAAGGTAACGGTCGACTCCGACACCTCGACTAACGACACCTGCATCATGCTTGCTTCCGGCGCTGCCGCAGATGCCGAGCCTATTGTCGAGGGCTCTGATGCCTTTGACGAGCTGGCCTTTGCCGTGCATGAGGTGTGCGAGAGTCTGGCGCGCAACATCGCCGCAGATGGCGAGGGCGCATCCAAGCTCGTGACGGTTAACGTCACCGGCGCCGTGAACGACGAGGAGGCCGACATCGCCGCTCGTGCCGTCGCCAACTCGCCGCTCGTCAAGACCTGCATCGCCGGCCACGACTGCAACTGGGGCCGCGTTGCCATGGCGCTCGGCAAGTGCGGCGTGCAGTTTAACCAAGAAGATGTGTCCATCGACATGATGGGTATGCCCGTCTGTCGCGATGGACTGACCGTTCCCTTTGACGAGGACGAGGCACTGCGTCGCTTTGAGGCGCCCGAGATCGTGATCTCGGCAGACCTGGGCGCAGGGGACGCGGCGACCACCGTGTGGACTTGCGACCTCACGCACGAGTACGTCTCCATTAACGGCGACTACCGTTCCTAGACTCCCGATGTGCCGCGCGCCCCGCTGCAATCGCGGGCAACGAGGTGCGGCGCGATAGCTACACGAAAGACGAGGCAGACTATGAAGTTCGCACGCGATTGTCGCTCGAGCGAATCCAACGAAGTTACCGCGCAGCTGCTGTTCGAGGCGCTGCCGTGGATTAAGAACCTGACCGGTAAGACGGTCGTTATCAAGTACGGCGGTGCCGCCATGGTCGACGAGCAGCTGCGTCGTGACGTGATGAGCGACATCGTCCTGCTCAAGATTATCGGTATGCGCCCTGTTATCGTGCACGGCGGCGGCAAGGCCATCAACGAGGCGCTCAGCCACTACGACATCCCCGTCGAGTTTAAGAACGGCCAACGCGTGACTACGCCTGCCACCATGGATATCGTGCGCGAGGTACTGGGCGGAAAGGTCAATCAGGAGCTGGTCGCAGCGCTCAACCACCACGGCAACCTAGCCGTGGGCGTGTCCGGCAGCGATGCCGGGACGCTTATCGCCGAGCCGCTCGACCCCGAGCTCGGTCGCGTGGGTAAGGTCACGCACGTCAACACCGACTATATCGAGCGCTTGCTCGACAGCGAGTACATTCCCGTGATCGCTACGGTTGCGGCGGGGGAGGACGGCGGCTTCTTCAACATCAACGCCGATACCGCCGCCGGTGCCGTTGCGGCGGCGCTCCATGCGCACAAGGCGATCTTCTTGACCGACGTCGACGGCCTGTACAAGGACTTTAGCGATAAGGACTCGCTTATCTCCAACCTGACACTCGACGAGGTCAACGAGATGCTCTACGGCGGCGAGGTCGATAAGGGCATGATTCCCAAGCTGCGCGCTGCCGTCGATGCCCTTACCGCTGGCGTGTTCCGCGCCCATATCATCAACGGCACCACGCCACATTCACTGTTGCTGGAGCTACTGACCGATGCTGGCGTCGGTACCGTGATCCACTCCACCGAGACGGCCTACGAGTTCGATACGCATCCGCATCCGCTTTCGACGTTTGCGGCGCGCCTGACCGAGAACCTCGACGAGGTCGAGAAGCTCCAGACGGTCTAGCTGACCCGCAGCCGCCCCATTCCTGCACCCATAGCCCCGCGCCGTCTGGCGCCCAACGAAAGGAATCCCATGTCACTTGCAGCTCAGCAATCGCTTGAATCCCATTACGTTATGCATACCTTTGGCCGCTCTCCGGTCGAGTTTGTCGAAGGCCACGGCATGAAGCTCACCGGTGACGATAGTCGTGAGTATCTCGACTTTCTCGCTGGTATTGGCGTGTGTAGCCTAGGCCACGGTAATCCTACGGTGCTCTCCGCGCTCGAGGCTCAGACCAAAAAGCTTCTGCATGTGTCTAACTACTTCTACATCGAGCAGCGTGGCCAGGTCGCGGCGCTGCTGTCCAAGCTTGCCAACGACGACGTAGATGGTGCGTGCGTTCTGGCCGATGCCATTGCCGCCGGCGATGAGACCACGGCCGCTGCGCTCGGCGCTCCGACGGCGGGCGAGCAGGTGTGGGAGACGTTCTTTGCCAATTCTGGTGCTGAAGCCAACGAGGGCTCGATGAAGCTCGCGCGTCTGTACGCCAAGCGTGCTGGTAACGGCGGCAACACCATCGTATGCATGCGCGGCGGCTTCCACGGCCGTACGCTCGAGACCATTGCCGCCACCATGCAGGATTGGCTGCAGGATAGCTTCCGCCCGCTGCCGGGCGGCTTTGTGGCCTGCACACCCAACGATGTCGATGAGCTGCGTGCAATCTTTAAGCAGCTGGGAAGCGAGATTTGCGCCGTCATGCTCGAGCCGATTCAGGGCGAGAGCGGTGTGCACCCCATGACCGAGGAGTTTATGGCGGCAGCGCGCGACTTGGCACACGAGGTGGGTGCCGTTCTTATCGCCGACGAGGTCCAGTGTGGCATCTTCCGCTCCGGCAAGCCGTTTGCATTCCAGACCTATGGCGTGGAGCCCGACATTATGAGCCTTGCCAAGGGGATTGCCGATGGCGTGCCCATGGGTGCCGTGGTGGCAAAGAAGGAGATCGCCGACGTGTTTAAGCCGGGCGACCACGGCTCGACCTTTGGCGGTAGCTGCTTGGCTGTCGCGGCGTGCGCCGCGACGCTCTCTGCGCTCGTGCGCGGCGACTACGCTGAGCATGCCGCCAAGGTGGGTGCTTATATGGAGCAGGCGCTGGCCAAGCTTCCGCACGTTACCGAGGTACGCGGTCGCGGCTTAATGCTCGGCTGCGATCTGGATGACGCTGCGGGCGATGCGCATGATATTGTTGCCCGCGCGCTGGCCGCCGGCGCCGTGATTAACGCTACTGGTGCCCACACGCTGCGTTTCCTGCCGCCGCTTGTCTGCGAGGAAGCCGACGTGGACAGCCTGATCGAGATTTTGTCGGACGTTTTGGCCTAACACAGCGCAATAACTCAATTTGGACCGGGTTCCGGACTGCGGACGTGCCATATGCGGCACGATTCAGCGGTCTGGAGCCCGTTTTGTTATCGATTTACCATGGCTGGGATAGGCCGTGTGCAAAAAGTGGCAAATATGAGTACGGGCACTAACTTCGTAACATATAAATTAGGCGTTTTTAGATGAGTTGGGCCACATATGTCCAGTTTTGCAGTAACTAAATTGGCTTAACTGGACTATCAGTCGTCGTTCTAATGTCGGATTTGCCTTTTATGACTTCGAAAACGCTGCTACCAAAAAGGTAGCAGTACTCATATTTGGCATTTTTTGCACATGGGTATTCGCCAAGGGTCCATTTCGCCGCCCGCTTTCGCTTCGGGCCTCCGCTCCTCGCGTGCTGCGCTGGAAAACGTTTCGCGTTTCCTCAGCTCCGCACCCTGGCGGGTTCGAATCCCATGCGCTGGGCACAAAAAAGAAAGGCCCCCATCGCTGGAGGCCAAACAATTCAATGGTGGGCGATGAGGGATGTCCGCGTGTGGCTGGCGCCGCCCGCGCCCCGCTTCGTCGCTCCGCTCCTCGCGTGCTGCGCTGGAAAACGTTTCGCGTTTCCTCAGCTCCGCAC
>USAY01000150.1 GCA_900552755.1 uncultured Collinsella sp. | reverse complement strand
GGCGGCGCCGGTGTTTCGGGCGGCCAGAAGCAACGCCTGTGCATTGCGCGCACGCTGCTCAAGCATCCGCGCGTGCTCATTTTTGATGACTCAACCAGCGCGGTCGATATGGCGACCGACGCTAAGATTCGCGAGCACATCGCTCGGATTCCCAATACGACCGTGCTCATCATCGCCCAGCGCATCGCGAGCGTCATGGATGCCGATCGCATTGTGGTGTTGGACGACGGTCGTGTCCACGGCGTGGGCACGCACGAGGAACTGCTGGCGGGCGACAACATCTACCAGGAGATTTATGCCTCGCAGATGGAGTTTGCGGGGGATGCGGACGTCGCAGACGGCGCAAATGCCCCGTCTTCGTCTGGCCCCAGCGGATCACTTCAAGCCACGGAAGGGGGTGAGCGCCATGCCTAAGACATCCGCTCAGGCCCGTCCCGCCAATCTGGCGCAGACGCTCCGCCGCCTGCTCTCCTACATGGGTCACGCCAAGTTCTCGCTGCTCGCAGTGGGTGTGCTTGCCTCTGTTGCGGCCATCGCAAGCCTTGCCGGTACCTACATGGTGCGCCCCATCGTTAACGGTTTGGCCACGGGCGGGGAGGAACTGCTCGCCGAGCAGGTCATCCTGACGGCGATCATCTACGCCGCGGGCGTGCTCTCGGCCCTGGGCTACTCACAGATTATGGTGCGCGCGGCCCAACGCGTGGTGTCCGATATTCGCCGCGACCTGTTCGCGCACATCCAGACGCTGCCGCTCAGTTATTTTGACAGCACGCGCTCGGGCGACATCATGAGCTTTTTCACCAACGACGTCGACACCGTCTCCGAGGCGCTCAACAACAGCTTTGCCAACGTGATTCAGGCGAGCATCCAGATGGTCGGTACCACGGCTATGCTCATCATCCTCAACTGGCAGCTCACGATTATCACACTCGTGTGCGACGTGGCCATTGTGCTGTATGCGCGCTACTCGGGCGCGCGCTCTAAGCGCTTCTTTGCCGCCCAGCAGGCATCGCTTGGCGACCTGGACGGATATATCGAAGAGATGGTCTCGGGCCAAAAGGTCATCAAGGTCTTTAATCACGAACAGGCCAACGTGGCTGGTTTTGACGTGCGCAACCAAGAACTGCGCCGCACCGGTGGCGCTGCGCAGGCTTATGCGAACTCCATGGTTCCCATGACCGTGGTGATCGGCTATGCCAACTACGCCATCGTCGCCGTGGCGGGCGGCATGCTCTGCATCAAGGGGCTCGCCGACGTGGGCGCGCTTGCAAGTTACCTGGTCTTTGTGCGTCAGGCCGCCATGCCCATCAACCAGTTCACGCAGCTGGGCAACTTCTTGCTCAATGCGTTGGCCGGCGCCGAGCGCCTGTTTGCCGCCATGGACCTTAAGCCCGAGGTTGACGAGGGTCGCGTGGAACTGGTGCAGACGGGCGATGCCGCGTGGGCGTGGAAGATTCCCGAGGGCCAGGGCGTGGGCGCGTACGGGCACCTGCATGATGTGGCTGCTGTTGATGAGTCGGGCCACGCGGTGGCCGCCGACGGTACCGAGCTCACGTGCGGCTTGGTCCCGCTTGCCGGCGACGTGCGCTTCCATGCCGTGGACTTTTCCTACGTGCCGGGCACCCGTGTGCTCACGGACCTCAACCTGTTTGCCAAGCCGGGGCAAAAGATCGCGTTTGTGGGCTCGACGGGCGCCGGAAAGACGACCGTCACCAACCTCATCAACCGCTTCTACGAGGTCGATGACGGCGAGATCACGTACGACGGCATCGACGTCAAGCACATTGCCAAGGCCAGCCTGCGCGGGTCGCTCGGCATTGTGCTGCAGGACACGCACCTGTTAAGCGGCACCATTGCGCAGAACATCCGCTTTGGCAAGCTCGATGCGACCGACGAGGAGGTGCGCGCCGCTGCCGAGGCCGCCTGCGCTGATTCGTTTATCCGCCGCCTGCCTAGAGGGTACGATACGCCGGTCACGGCCGACGGCGCCAACCTGTCGCAGGGCCAGCGCCAGCTGCTCGCCATCGCGCGCGTGGCCGTCGCCGACCCGCCGGTGCTCATCCTGGACGAGGCCACGAGCTCCATCGACACGCGTACCGAAAAGCTCATCGAGCGCGGTATGGACCGCATCATGCGCGGACGCACCACGTTTATGATCGCGCACCGCCTGTCCACCGTCCGCGACGCCGATGTCATCATGGTCCTCGAACACGGCCGCATCATCGAGCGCGGCACGCACGAAGAGCTGCTCGCCCAGCACGGCGAGTACTGGCAGCTGGCGCATGGCTTAAAAGAGCTGGATTAACCCGTTCGAGCACGATGCTTTGATCCCTCCGTGCCCCTCACCTCGCCTCAAACCATCACAACATTCGACGTTTTTTGCCAAAATCGGGAAAAGCATCGAATGTTGTGATGGTTTTTCTGCCACTCGACCGGGTGGAATCGCTTTCTTGCGCACGAAGGTGTGCGGACCCGTGGGCAGGGGAATAAGGTTGGTTATCCGACTCCATTGGAGGGCTCATGGACCTGCCGATCGTCCTGTCCCATAAGACTGCCTGGCTGTACCACAACGTGGCGCGCCCGTCCGAGCCGCTCTCGCGAGCAAGCAGCCTATACGATGAGGACTCGCTTGCTAACGAGGCGGAGCCGACTGCGAGCCTGCCCAAATTGGGACTCGATGCCAAGGGGCTGAGGGCTTCGACGGCAGTTGGGATCGTTACCGACTATCTGGTTTCGCTTGGTATTCCACGAGAAGAGCTCGATCATATCGACACGCTCGTCAACTTCGATTTTGAGCGCTCGACGCCGGCTGGATTTAGGTGCCACGTGTTTGGGGCGCCGGTACCTCCAGGCCATCTTATCGAGGTGGCGGAGGGCCTTCTGGTGGTTGATGAGGCTATGTGCTTTGTCCAGGCGGGTTCGTGGATGAGCGAGCCCGAGCAGCTGGAATATGGCTACGAAATCTGTGCCCGATACCATTTGAATCATCTGTCGACAGGCGATTATATCGAGATGGGGCAGAGGTATACCGTTGCCGATTTGATTGCTTATTGCAATGAGAACCGATCTCGTCAGGGGGCTGTACGCGCGGCCGCCGTGCTCAAGCGCGTGCATGATGGCGCGCGGTCGCCCATGGAGACGGCCGCCGCAATCATGGTCGTAGCAAAACGTTCCCAGGGAGGGCTGGGATACGCCAAGGTTGAGCTCAATCATCGGGTCGATGTTCCCAACGGGTTCAAGTATCTCGCAAAGGCCGAGTATTTCGAGATCGACGTATATGCGCCTGCGAGCGATACGGGGATTGAATACAACGGCTCGGACCATCTTGATAAACAGCGCAGCGCGTCGGATGCGGAGCGTATGACCGTGCTGAGCGCGCTGGGCTTTAGGATGATCGTCCTCACCGGGACTCAGTTTGCCCACCAGCTGCAATTGCACCGGGCGATGAACGCCATCGCACTCGCTATGGGCCTTAAGTGCGACCGAAGCGAAGCGTTCCAGAAACGTCAGAACGATCTGCGGGAATTCGTGATTCGACACTGGGACGGTGGCCTTTAGGGGCGTTCTGGCCCTTCTACGGGGTGCCATGGGCAGGCAGACCATCACAACATTCGACGTTTTTCGCCAAAAACGGGAAAAGCATCGAATGTTGTGATGGTTTGCGTGCTGAGGATGGGCTTGGGAAGCCGGTCTTGCTCGAAGCGACCTGTCCTGTCGTACGGGTGTCGGCATGATTCGCTCGTGGGGTATTATGTTTTCCGAAGAATAAAACGCCGCGTGAGGGGAGGGCTGCGTGGACGGGCACGTGCAACATGACGGCTTTGGCCGCGATATCAACTACCTGCGCATTGCCGTTACCGACAAGTGCAATTTCCGCTGCATTTACTGCATGCCGGCCGATGGCGTGGCGCCCCG
>USAY01000149.1 GCA_900552755.1 uncultured Collinsella sp. | reverse complement strand
TCGTTTGATAGTTGTATTTAGGAGGTCGCTTTATGGCCGACAATCGCAAGCGTGCACCGCGTGGAGGCAAGCAGGCTGCTTCTGGCTCGCGTCCGATTCGCCGCAACGACCGCGCTGCCACTCCCAAGGGCCAGCGCGAGCGCTCCCAAGCCCAGGCTGCGCGTCCGCAGCGAGATCGCAACCGCGACAACGTTCAGGTCCCCAAGGGCGAGTTTATCGAAGGTCGCCGTGCTGCCGCCGAGGCGCTACGCACCGGTTTTCCCATCAAGTGCGCGCTCATTGCCGAGGGCGGGGAGCGCGACGCCGCCTTGTCGCGCCTGGTCGACGACCTCAACGCCGCGGGTGTCCGCATTAAGTATGTGCCGCGCGCGCAGCTCGACGCACTGTCGAGCCATGGCGCTCACCAGGGCATCGCGCTCGAGGTTGGCAACTTCCCCTATGCCGATGTCGTCGATATTCTCGACCGCGCAGGCGAGGGCCCAGCACTTGTCGTGGTGCTCGACCATGTGACTGACGACGGCAACTTTGGTGCCATCGTGCGCTCCGCCGAGGTTGTGGGCGCGGCCGGCGTCATCATCGCCAACAAGCGTGCCGCCGGCGTGACCGTGGGCAGCTACAAGACTTCAGCCGGCGCCGTCATGCATCTGCCTATCGCGCAGGTGCCCAACATCGCCCGTGCACTCGACGATCTTAAGGCCGCTGGCTTTTGGGTGGGCGGTGCCTCTGAGCACGCCGAAGGCAGTTGCTGGGATGCTCCCTTCGAGGGCCGCGTGGCGCTCGTCATGGGCTCCGAGGGCGACGGCATCTCGCGCCTGGTGCTTGAGAAATGCGACTTTTTGACCAAGCTTCCCCAGCGCGGCATGACCGAGAGCCTCAATGTTGCCCAGGCGACCACGGCGCTGTGCTTTGAGTGGCTGCGCCGCAACGCCGGCGAGCTCATGGGGGAGGAGTAACGCATGTCCAAAAAGAACCGTGCCAAGTCCAAGGCCAAGCGCTTTGGCGAGGGCTCGGCCAAGCCGATTGTTTCGGCCGCGACCTACGGAGTGGGCGGCAATGCGTTTGCGCAGGCTATCGCCGACCCAGTCTCGACGGTGCACTCCAACAAGCCCGAGCTGCTGGTGGTCGACGGTTACAACGTGATCCACTGCGCGCCGCGCTACGAAAAGCTCGTCTACGACCATTCCGACGATCCGTATTCCAGCGACGTCCACGATATGGCGCGAACTGCACTCATCAACGACGTCGCCGCGTTTGCCCAGGGCCGCTACGAGGCCGTGATCGTGTTTGACGGCGCGGGCAACATCTCCAGCGAGCGCCCCAACCTGCCGGCCCGCGGCGTGCGCATCGAGTTTTCGCCGACGGGCGTCTCTGCCGATACCGTGGTACAGAAGCTCTGCATCGAGGCACGCGAGGAAGGCCGTGCGTGCTCTGTGGTGTCGAGCGACGGCACGATCCAGGCCGTCGTCATGGGCAAGGGTGTCACGCGTATCTCGAGCCGTATGCTGGTGGACGAGATCAAACAGATCGATAACGACGTTCACGAGGCAGAGGAAGCTCCGCAGATCAAGATGACCTTGGGCAGCCGCCTGAGCCCCGATGCCCTGGCCAAGCTCAAGGCCCTTCGCGGGAGGTAGGGAAGTTGGCGGGGCAATGCTGCCTCGCTAACTCCATTCAGCGATGTCGATCATTCTTTCGAGGCGCCACGTTAGCGCCTCTTTTAGATAAGGCAGTCTCGCTGCTAGGGCATCGTTTTTAGACAGAATCTCGATCGCCTCGTCGACAAAGCCCTCGAGTTTGTCGCCGTCAAACCAGCCCATGTCCTCGACGAGCAACATTTGTTTGGCGGGACTTGAATGAAATTGTGCGCTGGTAAAACTGTGCTCTCCCGCCCTAAGCTCCTCTAGTGATATGTTGCACCAGAGTGATGAGCCCGAATCGAAGATGGGGGCTGGTCTGCAGGCCAGTGAGTTGACGTTTCGCACGAGGCCGAAGTTGCGCCAATGACGGTCGTAGTTGGCAATGATGTCATCGCATACGATCATGCGGTCAAGGGCGTCTTTTATATCTGTCGCTCCAAGCTCCTCGCTGTTTGCTACATACCGTTCGTAATCGGTTAGTCGCTCGTCTGCATTTGCATGCTGGTTTACATAGAACGCAGGGACATATTCTTCTTCGTCAGTTAAGAAGACATTGCATGTGCTCAAGGCGGAAGTACCCGCGCCTTCGAGCGAATAGGGTACATAATCGCAACCGTTTAGGATGCGACGGTGAAGTGCAGTCGCCACCAGCTCGTTATAAGGTTCCTGGTTTAGATGTGCACCTGCCTTGTGGAGGATTCGACGGTCACCCTCGCATGTCCAGTACTTTTGAAGATTGCCGTCCGAGGTGTTGTCAGGCTTTGCGGCAGCTGCCTTACCCTCCGGGGCGAAGGGTGCAATGGTTAGCGAGACGTCGTCAAAAGCATTATTGAAGAAATTGATATCTTCCCACGCGAGACCGGAGTCTTGGGGCCTAATCCAATACTGGTCGGATAAGGAGAGGCCAAGATTTCGCTGTACGAGTTCATCGGGAACATCGACTGCGGCTTCTGCAAGCAGGGAGGCTAGCCCAATGCGTGCGAGCGGGATACCGCGGCCGCGCCACCAGATGCGGAAGGAGTCGAGCGATACAGGTTTGCTGGGAGCAAAAACTCCAATAGGGGCGTGGGCACGATCGACGTCGGCGCCGATGTGGGTGAAGTCTTTCCGTGATCTGCTGTAGACCAGCTGGGCCACTTCGTGCGTGCGGTTCATGAGGGTAAACGTAATCTCGCTTTTTCCATGGCCTCGACGGGGGCGTCCCCCCGTTTTGGTCACGGAGCGGAGTCGTGCGTTGACGCTGTCTTTGTCGATGAGCCATACACCAGAAGCCTTGCGTGCCTCAAGTGCTCCGTTTTTTATGAGCTCTTGCACCCTGCGCGGGGTGATGTCGAGTAGCTCTGCAGCTTCCTTCGTGGTCAACATCGCGAAACCCTTCGCCAGAACGAATAGTTTTATCTATTCCATTGTAATTAAAACTATTCGTTCTGACGAATAGTTTTAAGATGTGGTCGGTCAAAGGGTCTGTTGCGCCTCGTCCGCAATTCCTTTATTCTTATCTGGCTTCGCGCGAAAGTGCCAAGTGTGCCAGTGTGGCGCAACGGTAGCGCAACTGATTTGTAATCAGTGGGTTGCAGGTTCGATTCCTGTCACTGGCTCCATGAGAGTTTCGGGCTCTGTTCCTTGTGGGACAGGGCCCGTTTCTTTTTTGTCGATAAGTCGGCGGGTTTGGCGCAACCTAGCTTCAGGTTTGTCTCGATCTGTAACACGAAGGGGCGGAAAACCGTTCTTACTGTTACAGATTGAGACGTAAGCTGGGGTCTCTGCGAAACATCTCGATCTGTAACAGCTAGGGGAGAAAATGTTCCCTAAATGTTACAGATTGAGACAAAGGCGGGAACGAACCCAGCCGTTCACCTTGGGCGTGGATTATCGGACGTACGAGCGTGGAAAATCTCCCGTTTAGTGAATGAGAGTGGATAATCTCCCACATTGGACTCGATGGCACGCCGAAAGTGGGAGATTATCCACGCTCGATTTCAAACGGGAGAAAATCCACGCTCGAATCTGCCACGGAAGCTCGATCTCGACCTATATGTAGGTGCAAATAGGCTGTTATCGAAGCTCGGTCCTGAAGGTGTACTCTACTACACCAAAGTGTTACCTCGGGAAACGTCACCTCAGTATCCAAAACCACCGTCCCTCATATCCCAACTCAACAAAACAGCAGGTCAAAGGTATATAGATACGCCCGGGGCCGTGTATCTAGAGGTTTTCGTTGACAGCCCCCAAGGTTGCATCGTATTATCTTCTTCGTTCGCGGGGGCGGCGGTCCAAAAGACCAAAGAACCTGCGGATACTTGAACG
>USAY01000148.1 GCA_900552755.1 uncultured Collinsella sp. | reverse complement strand
GGAAACAGGAGTTCAATATGATTCTGACCGTTACCATGAACCCGTCGATTGATACCCGTTACCAGCTCGACAAACTGGTCATCGACGATGTTAACCGCGTAACGCCCGAAAAGACCGCCGGCGGTAAGGGCCTCAACGTGAGCCGCGTGCTTCTGCAGCTGGGCGACGACGTGCTCGCGACCGGTCTGCTGGGTGGCCACATGGGTGCCTATATGGCCGAGCTTATGGATGCCGATGGCGTCAAAAACGACTTTGTGCCCATTGCCGGCGAGACGCGCATTTGCCTGAACATCCTGCACGAGGGCAATCAGACCGAGCTTTTGGAGAGCGGTCCGCAGATTGCTCCCGCCGAGCTCGAGGCCTTTACGGCCAAGTTTGCCGAGCTCGCGGCGAAGGCGGATGTCGTGACGCTTTCGGGCTCGCTGCCGCGCGGTGTCGATGCCGGCTACTACGCCGAGCTGGTCAAGATTGCCGAGGAGGCGGGCGCCAAGGTGCTGCTCGATACCTCGGGCGCTTCACTGGAGGCAGCGCTGGAGTCCGACGCCAAGCCCGAGCTCGTGAAGCCCAACCTGACCGAGATCAATGGCCTGCTGGGCGCGTCCTTTACGACCGACGATGTCGATGCCCTGCGCGAGGCGCTTGCCGCCGATGGTCGCTTTGCCGGTATTCCCTGGGTTGTCGTCTCGATGGGCGCCGCAGGCTCGGTGGGCTTCCATGAGGGCCGTGCGTTCCGCGCCAAGACGCCCGCGATTGCCGCTGTGAACGCGACGGGTTCCGGCGACTCGACCATCGCCGGCTTTGCGCATGCTATTGCTGCCAGCGCCGACGATATCACCGTACTTAAGACTGCCAATACCTGCGGCAAGCTCAACGCCATGGATCCCAAGACCGGCCACCTGGTCATGGATCGCTGGGACGAGGTCTACGACAGCGTTGAGGTCACGGAGCTTTAGGGTTACGGCGTTTTGCAAACGCCGTAACCGGCCGACGCTGCGCGGGCCGCATTTGAGACAATCTGACGTTCAACTTCAAGGGCGCGACCGGAAGGTCAGCGCCCTTTCGTTCAAGACTTTAGTCTGCTGGGCGCGCAGCGGCCAGCTTCAGCCCACCCGCTATGCGGGTGGAGACAAACGGCTTTACAAAGCCACCCCTCCGACCGATATTGACGATTGTTCAGGCCGTCAAGAATTCGAGTCGAAGGGGTGGTCGCCATGGCCCAGAAGGCCTACAGCCTTTCCCACACGAAGTGGATGTGCAAGTACCACATCGTGTTCACGCCGAAGTATAGGCGCAAAGTGATCTACAACCAAATCAGGAGCGACATAGGGGAGATCCTCAGGAAGCTGTGCGAGTACAAGGGGATCGAGATAATCGAGGGGCACCTGATGCCCGACCACGTGCACGTGCTGCTGGCGATCCCGCCGAAGTACAGCGTCGCGAGCGTCATGGGCTACCTGAAGGGGAAGAGCTCGCTGATGATATTCGACAGGCACGCCAACCTCAAGTACAAGTTCGGCAACAGGAAGTTCTGGGCGGAGGGCTACTACGTGTCCACCGTCGGCCTGAACGAGGCGACGATCGCGAAGTACATCCGGGAGCAGGAGTCCCACGACATCGCGCTGGACAAGCTGAGCGTGAAGGAGTACGAGGACCCCTTCAAGAGGAGGTGACCCCGCCGGTTCGACCGGCACGCCACGGGTCAAGATGCACTAGGCCTGGACGAAGTCCGGGCCCGCGCCTTTAGACGCGAGCCCGGAGCCCGTGGGTTATACCCTAAGAGCAAACCACCCTTTTTAAGGGTGGTTCTGATTTCACGTCACCTTGTCTCAAATGCGGCCCGCTCGCTGCCGTTGCCAAGACATCGGTGTTGCCTTGCTTCGGGAATGCGGCAGATGGGGACGTTCCTTTTTTGCCGGCAGTTTGGGACACTCCTTACGGGGCACCCCCTCCACAGCGCCTATGCCAGCTTGTCGATTTGCCCAATCTCCCAGAGCGGAATGTTGACGAGCGTGCCCTCGTCTCTATATGCCGCTAACGATGTTCTCACGCAGCGCTCGAGCTTGAACTTCTCGCAGGCAATCCTCAGGCTCTTTGCTTTGAGGTTCTCTGCCGCCTTGACCTCGAGCGGAAGCACGGTCCCCGCATGGTCGATGGCAAAGTCAGTCTCTGCATTGCCGGAGGAGGATGACCAATACGCGGGAGTTTTGCCTTGGAGCAAAAGCTCCTGTGCGACGTATTGCTCGGTCAGCGAGCCTTTGAACTCCGTAAAAACAGCGGGCCCGTTCAGAACAATGGCTGGCGAGAGGCCGGAGAGTGCTCCGAGGATGCCGGTGTCGTTGCAGAACAGCTTGAAGCCCGAGAGATCCTCGTAGCTTGTGAGCGGTGCTCTTAGGGCGGAAACACGTGGTACCTTATGAACGATTCCATAGTCCATGAGCCACTGGAGGCTTTCCTCAAAATCGCGTGCGCGCGCCCCGGGACGGAGCGCACCGTAGACGAACTTCTTGTTTTCCTTTGCGAGCTGGCCGGGAAGGGATTTCCAAACCAGCCTCATGCGCTCGACGATGCGGGCTGGCGCATGCTTGCCAAAATCGGATTCGTAAGCTTCGATGATTTGCTGCTGAAGCCTGCGGGCCTCGATGAAATCGTGGGAGGCGGCGAAAGCGGAGACAACTTCTGGCATGCCACCGACAACGAGGTATTCCTTGAGCAGGCGCTCGAGCTTTTCGGAAACGTTTGCCAGCAGGTCCATGTCTGCGGCAAGGATGGCATCTGCGAGCGGATCGCCATCGACGGCACGAACGAACTCGACAAACCCCATGGGGCGCATGGTAAGCTGGTCGATCTTGCCGACGGGGAACGACTCGTTTTCGCGTCGGAGCGCGAGCCCCATATAGGAGCCGGCTGCCATGATATGGTATTCCGGCGCCAGCTCGTTGAAGTATTTGAGCGAGGTGATGCCACGCGGTGCCTCTTGGATTTCGTCGAAGATGATGAGCGTGTCTGTCGGCGTTATGGTCTGGCCGCGCAGGAGCTCTATCTGGGAGATGATGCGTTTGGGGTCAAGGCTTCCGTCGAACAGCGAACGTGCGCCCGGTTCGAGCATAAAGTCAAAACGGATGACGTTTTGATACTGCTGGCCTGCGAATTCGTTGAGAAGCCAGGTTTTTCCCGTCTGGCGGGCCCCCTTAAGCAGGAGGGGCTTGCGGTTTGCCCTAGATTTCCAAGCGATGAGTTCGTCCATTAGCTGTCGCTGCATACTGCCCCCTAACGATCATGGTTAGTATAAGACCGTCTTGGTCTTTCCATCGAAAAATGTGGGAGTAAACCACGTTTTTCCATCGAATAATGTGTGAGGCAACCACTTTTTTCCATCGAATAATGTGGGAGTTTAGGTCGGCACTTGGGGACGTTCCTTCTCTGCCGGCAGTTTGGAACACTCCTTGTTTTGGTGCAAATTAGTTACCCTTGCATCAGAAAACGGCGCCCGTCGGCGATGTTGCCGGCGGGCGCCGTTGTCGTGTAGGTGGCTATGTCGTGCAGGCTGCTGTTGAACGTTCGGGCCCGTGCTCTATAGCGAGTCGATAAAGCGCTGCTGGGCGGCGCGGCCGGCTTCGTCCCACTTAAAGACGCCGGCGTTATCGAGCACGTGGCCAAACACCACGCCGACCTCCTCGTGCAGGATGTCGATGGCGTTGTCGGCCGTAAGCTCGTCGGCGCGGCGGGCAAAGACGTCCTTGGCCCATGCGGCGTGGCTGCGGCAAAGGTCGTCGCCCTCGAGCGCACCGGCAAGGTCGTAGCTGGCATCGGCCTTGGCCGCCAGCAAGTGCTCGCGGACAGCGCCGAGCTCGGGAACCAAGCGTGGCGGAAGAATTGCCAGGCCCATGACCTCGATCAGGCCGATGTTCTCCTTCTTGATGTGGTGGTACTCAGCATGCGGGTGGAATACGCCCAGCGGATGCTCGTCAGTCGTGATGTTGCAGCGAAGCGCCAGGTAGGCCTCGTAGACTTCGCCGCCGGCAT
>USAY01000147.1 GCA_900552755.1 uncultured Collinsella sp. | reverse complement strand
AGCAGGTCCATGACCAGCGGGCTCAGCAGGTAGCGACCGACGATGTACAGGTTGGACGGAGCCGCCTCGGGAGCGGGCTTCTCAACCAGGCCGCCGATGCGCCAAACGGCACCGGGCTCGTCGTCAGCGGCATTCTCGAAGCCCTCGAGCGAGCCAACGCGATCGCCGGCGATAACGCCGTAGCGGCTGACTTCCTCGGGCGAGCAAGCAGCGACGGCGATAACCGAAGCGCCACCGTGCTCCTTGGAAACGGCGAGCATCTTGTCGCAGATGTCACGGTTAGGCACAACGTAGTCGCCCAGAAGAACCAGGAAGTTCTCCCCTGCCACGGCGTCGGCAGCAGAGCGGATAGCATGGCCGAGACCCTTGGGCTCGTACTGATAGCGGAAGTCGACCGGCATACCGCCAGCGTGGGCGACGGCATCGGCATAGGCGTTCTTGCCGCGCTCGCGCAGCAGGTTCTCGAGCGAACGGTCGGGCTGGAAGTAGCTCAGCAGCTCGGGCTTACCGGGCGAGGTAACGATGATGGCGTCGTCGACCTCCTCGGGGTCGAGCGCCTCCTCAACGACATACTGGATGACCGGCTTGTCGAGCACCGGCAGCATCTCTTTGGGCGTGCACTTAGTGCCAGGCAGAAAACGCGTGCCAAGACCGGCGGCGGGGATGATTGCCTTCATGTTATTCAAGGATCCTTTCGCAGGCGCAGAATGCGCCCCATGCGTGCGGCACGGCGGCCGCAGACCAAATTGCGATACCGAAGTATCTTACCGCCGGAGACATACGTCACCGTAAGGCAAACGCAATTCTTCAGCAGGTCAACGCAAATTATTGCTCGAATGGTGCAATTTTACGCCCCAGCGGTAACGGGATTGGCACGGCGAAGACGGCAGTGTTCTGCGTGCCGAACAATGGGAATGAGGGGCCAAAACAAAAAAGACGGGGCTCGCAATGCGAACCCCGTCTGCAAAGAAATCTGGCGAGAGAGCCTGATTACTTGAGGGTGACAGCAGCGCCAGCAGCCTCGAGCTTCTCCTTGGCAGCCTCGGCGTCCTCCTTCTTGGCACCCTCGAGAACAGCCTTGGGAGCGCCCTCGACGACCTCCTTGGCCTCCTTCAGGCCAAGGTTGGTGAGCTCACGGACGGCCTTGATGACCTGGATCTTGTTGTCGCCGAAGCCCTCGAGCACGACGTCAAACTCGGTCTTCTCCTCGGCCTCAGCAGCGCCAGCAGCGGGAGCGGCGACAACAGCGGCAGGAGCAGCGGCGGAAACGCCGAAGGTGTCCTCGATAGCCTTGACGAGCTCGGAAGCCTCGAGAAGGGTCATTTCCTTAAGAGCATCGATGATCTCATCGGTGGTAAGCTTAGCCATTTCTAAGTCCTTTCGGTTTCCGTGCGGATGCACGGAGATCAGTTAAAACACGGCGCGAATGCGCCAGGGGTGCGGCGTTGCCGCCGCGGGTGAAAACAGCAACTAGGCTGCCTTCTGCTCGGAGACCTGCTGGATCGAACGAGCGAGACCAGAGGAAACGCCGTTGACGCAGACAGCGATGTCGCGAGCGAAACCGGAGATGAGACCGGCGATCTGGCCGAGAAGCTGATCCTTGGTGGGCAGCTCGGCGATAGCCTTAACATCATCAGCGGAAACGGCCTTGCCGTCGGAGATACCGCCCTTGATCTCAAGGACGCCCTTGGACTTAGCGGAGAAGTCCTTAAGGGTCTTAGCGGCCTCGACCGGCTCGGTCTCGTAGAACACATAAGCGACGGGGCCGGCGAGGATCTCGTCGAGCTCGGGCTGCTCCTGGTTCTTGAGAGCGATCTTGACCAGGTTGTTCTTGTAGACCTTCATCTCGGCGCCGCACTCGCGAAGCTGATGACGCAGCTCCTGAGCCTGCTTAACCGTCAGACCATTGTAGTTGACGACGAACAGACCGGCGTTCTCGGCGATACGGGACTCGATCTCTGCAACCTTGTCGATTTTGTACTGCTGGGGCATGAATTACACCTCCTCGAATTCTTTCCGGGCACGGTCCGCCACAAGGACGTGACGGGGGCATGTCCAAAAAGAAAGCCCCCGCGCTGCATGAGCGACGGGGGCGAGAAGACATATCTACTCGACCACCTCGGCTGGCGGGATGTCCCATTAAGCTCGCGGGCGATGCCCGTTTGCACCGGCTGTCTCTGGCAGCGGATTCGTGCGTGAACCGAAAAGTATTATGGCGGGGACCCCGGCGTCGGTCAACGGAAAACCGGGCTGCACACAATTCCACCATCCGGCACGCGCCGCCGAAGGCCAGGCGCAAGGTTTTCGCTCGATCAAGTCCTGGGCTCGCTCGGAAAGCACATTAAGTGCTTTCCGGCTCGTGCGGAATCTACGGAAACCTTGCGCCTGGCCTTCGGCGGCGCGTGCCTGCGTTGACTTTGGGCAGCCCGGGTTTTCATTGGCTGACGCCCCCACTCATAATGCTTGGGTCGGTGGGCTGATGTGTTGCGTCCCGTTGGGCTATAAGGTTGAAATGAAGGTGGACAGGCGATTTAGGCCTTCGTCCAAATCTTGGTCGGAAACACAATAGCTTAGGCGGATGTGGCCTTCGGTTCCGAAACAGTCGCCAGGGACTAGGGCTACGTTTGCCTCTTTGATGGCTTTGATGCAGAAGTCCTCACTTGTTAGGCCGAACTTTTTGATGCTCGGGAAAGTGTAGAAGGCTCCTGCGGGCTCTACTACGTCGAGGCCCATGGCGTCTAAGGCTGCGAGTACGCGTTCGCGACGGGCTCGGTAGACTTCGAGCATGGGAGTTGGGTCGACGGTGAGGGCTCGGGCTGCGGCGTCCATTTCGAAGGAGACGGCGCTCGATACTAAGTATTGGTGGGCCTTTGCGATCTCGGCGATGACGGGGGCTGCGGCTGCGAGCCAGCCCAAACGCCAGCCGGTCATGGCCCAGGGTTTGGAGAAGCTCTCGATGACTACCGTCTGCTCGCGTAGCTCCGGGTGGCGCTGGGCAAAGCGCTCGTAGCCGTCCACGTAGACCAGGCGGTTGTATACATCGTCGCAGACCACGTAGATGCCCGCCTCCTCCGCCACGCGCGCCACGGCGTCGAGCGACGCCGTGTTGAGGATGCAACCCGTAGGATTGTTGGGCGAGCAGATGACGATGGCCTTGGTCGCCGGCGTCACGTAAGCACGAAGTGCGTCCTCGTCAATCTGGAATTGCGCAGGCTCCGTATCCAAAAAGACCGCCTTGGCGTGATTGGCCACGACGATGCTCTCGTACAGGCCAAAGGCCGGCGTGGGAATAATGACCTCGTCGCCGGGGTTGAGCATAGCCATGAATGCTGCCGACAGGGCCTCGGTCGCACCGTCGGTCAGAATGACCTCGTCCGCCGAAAACGTAAGGCCCGCATCCCCCATGTAGGCAGATAACGCCTCACGCAGGGCGGGGCGACCGTTGTTGGGCGGATAGTGCGTGTCGCCGCGGTCCAGTGCGGCGGTCACCTCGGCGCTAATCACATCGGGCGTGGGAAAATCGGGCTCGCCGAGCGCGAGCGCGATGCACCCCGGATGCTGGGCGGCGAGCGCGTTAATCCGACGGATGCCGGAGGGCTTGAGCGTGGCAAGCGAGGTATTCATGGGCAGACGCATGGCGTTCCTTTCGTAAGGGTTGCACTAGGATAGCGCGGCGGGGCGCCACCAGACGGTGTAACCTAAACGGAAACCAACCGGAAAGGAGGCAGCATGGAGCCGACCGCGCGCAGCGATGTACCAAAAACGCTGCAAACCATTGCGTATATCAGCATTCCCAATAGTGCCGATCTTGAGTTTTTGCTCTGGGACCTGCAGGATGCCATCGCCGCCTATGCACAGCTTTCCGGCACCGCACTCCCCCGCCCGGTCGACTTGAAGGCAAATGACGCCGGCAGCGTTGCCGATGGCATCGTGCTGGCCATTGAAGATGTGGCTGACGATGAGACGTTGACAGCCATCGAGCAGGCGCTTGAGCGCTTTGGCGGTACGGGAACGCGCGTCTATGCCGCGATTC
>USAY01000146.1 GCA_900552755.1 uncultured Collinsella sp. | reverse complement strand
CCGCTGCCGCCGCTCGAGCTATCGGAACTCGAAGCCAGCTCGCGGATGGTCTCGTGATACACATCGTTGAACGAATCGAGCGGAGACTCGTTGCCGTAGTGATGGTAATACCACCAGTAGCAGGGGTAGTTGTCGTAGAAATCGTCGCTGTTGCGCAGGTCCGCAGGCACGGCCTCGGCCAGCTGTCGCAGCACTTCTTTCGAAACGCCCAGGGCAACGCCCATCACCAGCAGCTTGTTCCACAGCACCAGATCGCCCGGGACGGCTTCCTTTAGGCGCGTGAAATCCTCGAGCCAATGCTTGAGCGCCTTGCAGCGAGCCGCCACCTCGGCGCCCTCCGGCGTGTAACGGCGGAAGGTGCAGCTCAGGACAAAGCCCACAATCGTGACGGGGATCGAGATCATAGCGGCACCGACGTTGGCGTCCGCAAAGTCGGTATAGAACAGAGAGCCCAAAATGCCAAAGACAATGATGATGCCAAGGACCAAGCCAAGCACCATGGCGACGGTGCCGTCCGATGCAATAAGCTCGCGCGCCTCCAGCTTGCCCTTAACCGTGCTCTGATAGTCCTCGAGCTTGTCGCCAACAGATTCAGTACGCTCGCTGGCATACTCCTCCAGCTCGCTAAACGTGCGCGAACGGACGCCGTCTTTATCGGGCTTAACGCCAGCGAAGAAGACCTTGAGCACGTCGCGATCGATGCCGTCCTTCTTGGCAGCCTTCCAGGCCTCGTCGGTCACTGTGATGCGATACGTCTGCTCCTCTTTTTCGCGACGGAGCAGACCCTTCTTCTTGGTCTCGGTCGCTTCCTCCAGCTTGATCACGCGGTCGTCGGTCAGCTTCATCAGTGTGGCGATATATGCCTGATCGGGCACGTCGTTCCAGCTCATAAGAGCTGCAAGCACCGCGGGATGGTCGGCCGAGGGCACATCGCGGAAGTACTCGTCCTGGAAGAGTGACTTGGGCTTGGGCCTGCGCAGCTTGAGCATCACGATCACACCGGTATAGGCAACCGCCACAACAACACACACCACGGCAATCGCGCTGGCAACCGCACGCGCGTGCTCACGGCGGGCGTTAGCCTCGTCGGCCCATTCCTTCTCTTCGCTCATGATCGTTGACATGCGCTCTTCGCCCGAAGCGGTCAGCTGCGGCACCCAGTCGCTAGGGAAGGCGATGCGTGCCTCGGCAAATTCGCCCTGATGCACACAGGGAATGGTATAGGTGACCATGGGTGCGTCCGCATCGAGCGATACATCGCCCGTCAGCGGGCCGTGGCCCCATGCGCGGAAGTTATCGCCCTTGACGGCCGCCGTCCCGGCAGCGGCATTTGCGAAGCGCACTTCCATCTCGACATCGTCGGAATCCGCAGACCAGCCGTCGCCCACGAACTTCCAGTAGAGCTCGGCGGTATCGGCCCAGTTCATAACCGCACCGGTCATGGTGTAGCTCACGTAATAGATCGCGCTGTCGCCGCTCTCGTGGGGGCTGAACACCTTAATCCTTACGCCGTCACCGGTCTGCTCGACCGTGTAGACGCCAGAATCGCCCTTGTTCGCGCTATCGACTTTGTTAAACGCGGTGTCCTCTTCCTCGACACTCAGCACGTCGACGCCCGCCGTGCCGCCCTGCTGGTTGGTGCCCGTATTGATCTCCCAAAACACGCCGTTGATGTCGTCGTCGAAATCAAACTGGCGTCCCTCGACAACGGTCAGCGATCCATCGGCCTCAACCGTGGCACTGATATAGGTTTGGGTCATGGAATAACCGTCGGCGTGTGCGGCGGCGGGCAGTAGCAGCAATGCAAGCGCGACGAGTGCGCAGACGGAAGCAAATCGCGCAAACAGGCGGCGCTGCCGACAGGTTTTGGCAACGGGGTCGTTCATGGGCACATCCTTTGTCTGTGATACCAGCAACGCCATTGTCCCACGTTTACGGGCGCACATGACGAACATCTAGGCCAGCGGAGTATCAAACGGGACGAAAGTCACGCCCGCGGCCGGCACCTGGGGACGTTCCTTATCTGCCGGCAATCTGGGACACTCCTTGGCATGGCCTGCGCCAGCAATAGATACCACTTCACAGCTCTGTCACAGGTGTAGCGGCTTTGTGTGGGTGCGGCACGCGCTGATTGAGCCGCCAGCCGAGGGGCATAAAGCAGTTGAGCGAAAACGGTTTGCCCCTTTGCCGTTCGCTCGAGGATCATGTCCCCCTTTTCCGCGGAAACCCCGGCAGTTGCGAAGAGCTGCCGGGGTTTCTGTCGTTTGTGAGGCTAAGTCGGTACGCAGCGATCGAGACCTTGAGCCGCAAACCCACCGTGCGCAATGCGCACCGCCGCCAACTTGTGAGCGCGGCAACGCCTTCCCTGCCAAGCCCCGCGCTATACTCGTCCGCATGGATATCAAAACACGCAACATAGCAACGCCCGCCGCGGACGCGGGGGCGACGCCACCCGCCTCCGCCCCCGCGCCCGTCGTGGGCCGTTTCGCCCCGTCGCCCTCGGGCCGCATGCACCTGGGCAACGTGTTCAGCTGCCTGTGCTCGTGGCTTTCGGCCCGCAGCCAGGGCGGCAGCATCGTGCTGCGCATCGAGGACCTGGACGATCGCTGCAAGCGCCCGGAACTTGCCACTCAATTGATTGACGACCTGGCCTGGCTGGGACTGGAGTGGGACGAAGGCCCCTACTACCAGCACGATCGCCTGGATCTGTACGAGGACGCCCTGCGTCAGCTGCAAGACGCCGGCCTCACCTATCCCTGTTTTTGCACGCGTGCCGAACTCCACGCCGCGAGCGCGCCGCACGCGAGCGACGGCACGCCCATCTACCGTGGCGCCTGCCGAGGCCTTTCGGCCGAAGAGGTCGCCCGCCGCAGCGCCCTGCGCGCCCCGGCCACGCGCCTGCGTGTGCCCGCCGTCGACGACCTCGCCGGCGACGTGATCGAATTCGTTGACCGCACGTACGGAGCCCAATGCGAGGCACTCGCCACCGAGTGCGGCGACTTTTTGGTGCGCCGCAGCGACGGCGTTTTTGCCTACCAGCTAGCCGTGGTGGTCGACGACGCTGCCATGGGCGTCACCGAGGTCGTGCGCGGATGCGATCTGCTGGGCTCCACGCCCCGCCAAATCTACCTGCAGCATCTGCTGGGACTTCCCACGCCACGCTACGCGCACATTCCACTGCTCATGTCGCCGGACGGGCGCCGCCTTTCCAAGCGCGACCGCGACCTGGACCTGGGCGAGCTCCGCACCCGCTTTGGCGCGCCCGAGGCACTGCTGGGCTGGCTCGCCGGGCAAACGGGCATCGCGCCGGACACCACGCCGCGCACCGCCGAGCAACTGGTCGAGCACTTTAGCTGGGACGTTATCCGCGCACACCGGGAGAACATCACCATAACGGCCGAGTAGCCAAACGCCTCGCCCCTACGCGACATCCCAAGGCTGGAGTTCGTCGCCCAGGCGAACGATGCAGTCGTAGAGCACGGTATGGTGTTCGGCAGGGTTGGCATCCCGATGAAAATGTCCGTAATACCAGCGCTTGTAATCCAAGCGGTCTTCCAGCTCATCAAAAAACGCCGTAAGCCGATCAACGTCGGGGCAATTCCAGCCGGGTGCCGGATAGAGCGTGGGCGAAAGCATGCGCGTGGAGCAGGTGTGGGTGATCACGTAGTCGACCTTCCAACCCACGCTGTCGAGCTTTGCCCGCGCCTCCTCAAAGTTGCGCTCGTCCGGCAGCTCCTGCGGCCACCAGCTGGAATACGGAATGCGGTATTCCTTATCCACGCTCGTGGCGCCGCCCATGGTAAAGATCGTTGAGCCGTCGAGCTCAAAAACCTCACCGCGCGTCAGGCGTCGGATGGGCGAGGTGTCCGACAGACGCTGCGTCAGGCCGCCGTGCCACAGCTCCATGGGGCGCTCCGACCAGTGATCGAAACGCTCGTGGTTGCCGTCGACAAACAGCACGGTATAGGGGCGCGACTCCAGCCAGGCGATATCGACGCATTCCTCGGCAGAGAAATCCCACGGAAAGCCAAAGTCACCGGCGACGATTAGATAGTCGTCACTCGTCAGACTATCCCCAAGCTCCCAGTCGCGCAGCTTTTGCATGTCGATGCC
>USAY01000145.1 GCA_900552755.1 uncultured Collinsella sp. | reverse complement strand
ACAAGTGCAATTTCCGCTGCATTTACTGCATGCCGGCCGATGGCGTGGCGCCCCGCGCGCACGACGAGCTACTCAGCGCCGAGGAAATCGCCCGCTTTGTGCGCTTGGTGGCGGGGGAGGGCATTCGCCGCGTACGCCTGACGGGCGGCGAGCCGCTGGTCAGCCGCCGCATCATCCCGCTCATTCGTGACATCCGCGCAATCCCGCAGATCGAGGACATCTCGCTTACCACCAACGGTGCCCTGCTGCCCAAGTTGGCGCCGCAGCTCAAAGATGCCGGGCTTAACCGCGTCAACATCTCACTCGATACGCTTGACCCTACGCTCTTTGGAAAGATCACGCGTCTGGGCCGACTCGAGCAGACCATGACGGGCATCGACGCGGCGCTAGCTTGGGGCTTTGAGCCCGTTAAGGTCAACTGCGTTGTTGTGCGCCGGCTCAACCAGGATGTGGCGGCCCTTGCGCGGCTCACGCTCGACCGCCCCATCCACCTGCGCTTTATCGAATACATGCCCATCGGCGACGAGCACACAAGCTCGCATTGCGCTGTGGACCCGCATGCGCCCGCGCTCAATCCCGAGCTGTGGGACGCGAGCGATACCGTGCCGAGCGACGAGCTGCGGGCGCGCATCAATGCCGGGGCCGCCGCGGCGGGACTGGGCGAGCTCGAGCCGCTCGACATCAACGACGCTCCTGCCGGCGCGGGCCCTGCGCGCTATTGGCACTTTCCGGGCGCGGCGGGAACGGTCGGCTTCATTAGCGCCATGTCCAACCATTTTTGTGCGAATTGCAACCGTCTGCGCCTGACGGCCGATGGCAACGTGCGTCCGTGCCTGTTCAGCGATGCCGAGTATTCGGTGCGCGACGCCCTGCGCCGTGGTGATGATATGCAGGTACTTTCGATTTGGCGCGATGCCGTGGCCCACAAACCGCAGGAACACGCGATAATTGAGGGCACGCAACGATTTATGTCCCAAATCGGAGGATGATCATATGGCCAAGAGCAGGTACGCCGATGCCACCAAGGCCGCTCGCAGGGCCGCGATGTCTGCCCATAAAGTCACGGCCGCGGCGAATGCTGGCGATGCCGCCGTGCCCGCGCAGCCGTCTGCCGGTGCTGCCACCGAGCCCGCCCGTGACGCCCGTCGCGACGAGCTGACGCACGTGGACGCAAAGGGCGAGGTGCGCATGGTCGACGTGTCCGACAAGGCCGAGACCCATCGCATTGCTATCGCCGAGGGCACCATCCTCATGCATCCCGAGACGCAGGCCATGGTGCTGCAGGACCGCGCCAAAAAGGGCGATGTGCTCGCCTGTGCGCGTGTGGCGGGCATCATGGCCATCAAGCGCACGAGCGATATCATTCCCATGTGCCATCCGCTGCTCATTACCAAGAGCAAGTGCGACATTGCGCCCATCGCTCCGGCGGGAACGCCGGCCGAGGACGTGCCCGAGGGCTGGGCGCCGGCGCGCGCGGACGGGCAGGTTGGCTTTCACGTACTGGTTACGGCCGGCGTGACGGGCAAGACGGGTATTGAGATGGAGGCGCTGACCGGTGCGAGTGCCGCGTGTCTGACCATCTACGACATGTGCAAGGCGGTCGATCGCGGCATGGAGATCGTCGACGTGCGCCTGTTGCACAAGGAGGGCGGCCGCTCGGGCGTGTGGGATCGCGCAGAGCGTCAGGCTGCTGCTGTTGAGGCCGTGGCCGCTGACGGTGCCGCGCCCGCGAGCGCACCCGTAGCCGTCGCGCCCGCAGCTCCCACTCCGGCCGTCCCCGCGATCGCGTTTATCGGCTACCAAAACTCGGGCAAGACCACGCTTGTCGAGAAGGTCATTGCCGAGCTCACTCGCCGCGGCCTGCGCGTGGGTTCGCTCAAACATCATGGGCATCATGGCTTTGATATCGATGTGCCCGCTAAGGACACCTGGCGCCATCACCAGGCCGGATCCAAGCACGTGGGACTCATCTGCGCCACGCGCTGGGCGGAGTACGCCGACACGCGCGAGGAGGACGAGATGCCCGCGCGCGAGCTGCTGTCGCGCTACAACGATGTCGACGTGGTGATCATCGAGGGCTACAAGACCGAGGGCTTCGACAACATCGTGGTCGCGCGCTCTGGTGTCGACCGTCTGCGCGGCAAGAGCTCGCTCGACCTGGTCGACGGTCACACGCTGGCCCTTGCCTGCAACGAGGCTCTGGCGCGCCAGGCATTCGATGCCGGCTTTGCGACCCGAGCCATCAACATCAACGACGCCCGAGCCATCTGCGACCTCATCCAAGATCATCTGGCCTAAAACCTGCCAAAAAGGGACAGGTTTATTATGCCAAAAAGGGACAGGTTTATTTTGGCAGGTTTTATCTGGGCAAACGTCACTTCCGCCACAAAGGGGCCAGGCACCTTTGTGGTGGTTTTGCTTTGGTAGATGTGTGGGACATGCCTTACAATCTACCAAGTAGTTCATGACGGGCGAAAAACGGAGAGAAGGGGCCCGATGCGTCCTTAACGTTGCATACAGAAAGATTGAGCCGATGGCCGGCGGTCAATGCCCGCGGCCCGTATTCGTATGCAACAAGGAGCGCCCATGTCCCTATCTCTAATCTCAAAATCCCAACCATCGCTGTCCACGCAAGCAAAGCGCCTGGTGGCGATGCGCTTTCTCATCTACACCGGCTTTCAGACCAGCTACTTTATCGGCGTCATCGGGACGCTCACCTATGCGGACGGCGCTTCGGTCGTCGCGACATCGCTGGCCGTCCTGTTTATGAATGTATTCGTGATCATGGGATCCTTTGCGGGTGGCGCGGCGCTCGACGCCTGGGGTCCGCGCCGCCATTTCTTGCTGAGCATCATCGGCGCTCTCGCAACTGGCGCGGCGATCCTCGTTTTTGGCAGCGCGACCGGAACAGTCCTTGCCGGCGCGGTGCTCCTGGGCTTTGTGATGGGATTCGCCCAGCCCATCGCCACGTCCTATCCGGCGTATCTCACCGACGACCCCGTTGAGCTCAAAGACATCAACTCCGCCATCGCCATGCTCTCAAACGTGAGTATCATCGTTGGCCCCACGCTGGGCGGCTTTGTCGCGGCGGCTGCGTCGTCGCGCGCGGTGTTCGTGCTCATGATGATCTTTACCGTACTGGCGCTCGTCGCCGGTTGGGGCTTTAGGCCGCAGACCAGCCATGTCGCCGGAGATGCGGATGCCGATTCGGCAGAGGAAGGGGAGCGTGCGGGACAAAGCTCCAACTCCAGCACGTCCGCCCGCGTCACCTTCGCGACCAGCATCAAGACGGTCTTTACCAACAGCGTCCTCGCGCTACTTTTCTGCATCATTTTTCTTTCGAACTTTGGCTACGGGGCCTTCGATCCGCTCGAGTCGTTTTTCTATCGCGATGTCCTACGCGTCGGCGTTGAGTGGATGGGCTGGCTCTCGTCGGCCTCGGGCGTGGGCGCGGTGCTGGGCGCCGTGGTCGCGCTCCGCTTGCCGCCGCACCTGGTCAGCCTCAAAACGCTGCTCATTGCACTCATATCCGTGGGCCTGGGAAGTTTGCTCTATGTGGGAACACCGTACGTGGGTGTAGCCCTCGTCGGCCAGATTGTACTGGGCATAGCTTGGGGCATCGTCAACCCGCTCCACAACACCATCGTGCAAACGACGGCCCCGCTCGAGCAGCTCGGTCGCGTCAACTCGGTCATGGGCTTTGGCAACATGTTCGCCGGCGTGGCCCCTCTGGCGGTTGCACCGTGGCTGGCGGCAACATTTGGCGTACAACGGACACTCGTGGGGGCAGGCATGGTCGTGACGGCGGTTCCCGCGGCGCTGCTGCTGTTTGGACGCCGGCATTTTGATCGTGCCGCAAAGCAGTAAAAACCATCACAACATTCGATGAAAATCGCGATTGTGCCGAAAAACATCGAATGTTGTGATGGTTTGCGCCCCAGGCCAGGCCACCCTTCGGGTCTGGTCACCACAAAGGGGCCAGGCACCTTTGTGGTGGTTTTTGCTTTGACGGGCCGTGCCTGCGCCTTGGTATACCATGTACGCCGTTCACGACCACACCCCACACCGCCGCGCTACCCAGAAAGGCCCCCATGGACACCACCTTCAGCCACATCAAAGCCGTGTTCTGC
>USAY01000144.1 GCA_900552755.1 uncultured Collinsella sp. | reverse complement strand
CAGCGAAGTGTGTGCGGGGAAATCTTTTTTGAAAAGATTTCAGGCGGGTTTCCCGCCGGTCAAAAAGGCGGGCGGGACGAACCGTGCCATCCCGCCCGCACCAGTGAGGGATTACTCCTTGTTGCGGCGATAGAGGATATAACCGCCTGCGGAGATGACGGCAACGCCAGCGATGGCGAATGCGGCCACCATGCGGCCATCAAAACGATCGCCAGTGGTGGGCAGGCCGCCCTTGGTGTTCGTCTTGTTGGTGGTTACCGTGGTCGTGGTATCCGACTTACCAGGCTTCTCGGGCTTGGTGGCGGGCTGCTCGGGCTTAGTGGGCTGCTCAGGCTGCTCGGGGGTGCTGGGCTGTTCGGGCTTACCGGGCTGCTCGGGAGTGCCGGGCTGATCCGGGGTGACCGGGTCGGTGGCAAGGGCGTCCTTGGCGTAGGTGATGGACTCCTTGAGGCCCTTGGTCTCGGTGTTCAGGTCGCTCGGGGTGAAGCGCTCGTCATAGTTTCCGGCCTTCTGATAAGCGCGCATCTCCTGGAGCAGGGCCTTGCACTTCTTGTAGGTGTTCTCGGTGGCAGCCTTGCCTGCCTTGTTGGCCAGAGCGGTGCGACCCTCGGTGGTCGTCTCGGCCAGCATAGCGGCGTCAACTTCCTTGTTCTGCTCGATGAGCTCGTTCTGGAGCGCGTCGAGGTAGGTGCGGACACTGGTACCAAGGGTGTCAGGGTTCTCAAAGCAGAGCGAGCTGATGTCCATGAGGACGTAGTTAATGGAGTTCTCGGGCTCCTCGTTGTACACGACGTCTTTCGCATTGCAGTGGTCGAAGGAGACGGTCTGATCGCTGAAGTAGGGGCTAACTTCAGTTATCAGAGCGGAGTACAGCGGGATGGCGACAGAGTACGCGGCACGGGAGAGCATTTCCCACTGGATGGTAGCGACTTCGGGATCATACCCGCGACGAATCTGGAAGAGATTGATCTCGGTGTTGCGCTCGCTGCCGATGCAATAAACGCCATCAGTGTTCGCGTTGAGACCAGGGACGTTCTCTCCGCGGTTGCCGAAGGCACGAATCAGCTCAAAGGTGCTCCAACCAGACTTGCCAGGCTTGAAGAACAGAGGCTGGATTTCGCTGACCATAGCTCCCTTTTGGACGGGTTTTCCATCCTTATCGGTGATAGTTTTAATTTCGTAATCCGTGCCTTCGGTCAGCTGACTAGCAAAATAATGGCGGCCTTGCACATAGCGGGACCATTGGTTAACGCCAGAATCGGCGAGGCTTTCGCCATACGTTTGGGCGACATCGAATTTACCGTCAGCGGAGTATTTGGCGAAACCCTTCTCCACGGGCATGGACTCGATGTCCTTGGAGTGCAGGCAGTTCTCAGTATCGTTCAGGTCGACATCGTAGTTGAGGCTGCCGATGTTGGGGTTGAGTGAGGCGACGTCGTCGGCCAGCTTCATGGCAATCCATTGATGGGCAGAAAGCGTGGCGAACAGCCAGGTCTCGTTGTTGTCGGCGATAATGATCTGGTCGTTAGTGCAAGTGCCCTGCTCGTCGATCAGGCTGCCGAGGAGCTCGACGCCCTCGCGGGCATTGGCGCTCTGGCCCAGGATGACGCTGCCGTAGCTGTACTCGCCGATGCCGGTAGCCTCATCGATTGGGTCTGCTGCTTTGGCATCCTCGTTATAGGAGGTGCTCAGCGTAGCGGAGCAAGAGACACCCTTCTCGTTGATACCGGCTTCGGAGTAGGCGTCGGTGTGGCCCTCCCAATTGGAGGGATGGTCACGTACGTAGCTGTAGCGATATGTAGGCTTATTCGAAGTGTATTCGAAAGCAGACTCATTCGAGCTGTACGTAAAGCCGGCTTCGTGGGCGGGTTCGATGCCATAGTGCTTGAGATAGCGCTTGCCAAAGTCCTCGGCACGGCCATAGTACGTGTTGCCGTCGGCCGTTAGATCTTTGCCCATGTACATCTGCGTGCAGGCGAGCGCAGAGGTCGGCATGGACATGATGGTTGCAGCTCCAAAGGCGAGGCCTATGCCCAGCTTTTTGAGCGCGTTGACGGGGTGAGTTTTCCTCATAATCCCTCCCAGCGTGCGAAAGCCCTCTGTCGCCAGAGGGCTTCAGCCAATAAAGACACTCCCTTAGCGTAACGAATCGGAAACAATATTCATCTATGAAAAATACTTACTCGATAAGCGTAATGAAATATACGATGAGCGGTTAATTATACTCAGTCTGTAGCTTTAGCCAAATAAAGACGCCCTGCAATTACTGCATCTGGATAAAGCGTCTGGAAATACCGAAATGAAAAATCCCCCGCTGTTTGGCAAATGCATAAACAGCGGGGGAGATGATAATCGGATGAATATCATACCAATGTGGAATTACTTCTTCCGGCGGTGGATCACGTTAATCGCATAGCCGACGAGCATGGCCAAGACGATGACGATAAAACCGAGCAGGGGATTGTCGTTCATGGGTTCCTCCTATTTTCCGAGCGGGGAGAATTCGTCGACGATGAGGTCGAGACATTGCGGAAGCGCGCGGGCGCCAAAGACGCCGGAGTTGCTGGAGATAATCTCGCCATCGAACTGCATGCCCAGCGACGGTGTACAGGTAATCTTAGCTTCCTTGGTCTGGATGATCTTGAACTGCGGGCGACCGAGCACCTTGCCGGCGGGGTCGAGCGCAGCGGTGATCACGGTGGGCAGCAACTGCACGGTTTTTACGGGCTCGATGACCGCGATGTCGACCATGCCGTCGTTCATACGGCAGTCTGGGAACAGGTTGATGTCGTTTTGGATGACCGAGGTGTTGCCTGCCATGCAGCAGATGCCGTCGAGCTCCTCGACAATGCCGTCGTGCTCAATCGTAAAGTGCGCCACCGTGGGGTTGGGCGTGGCGAGCGCAGAGAGGAAGTAGGCGATCTCGCCGATGTCGTTTTTGGCGGGAGCGGCCTTCATCATGATCTCGGCATCGTAGCCCGAGCCAGCGATGATGATAAAGCCATGGCGCTTCTCGTTGCCGTTCTCGTCGAGCCAAAAGAGCTCGCCCATGTCGACTTTGACCGTGCGGCCGGCGCGGCATGCCTTGGCGAGCGCCGCCGCCTCGGGGGCATTGCCGATGTTGTTGAAGAACAGGCAAGCCGTGCCGGAGGGGAAGACGAGCGTGGGGACGCCGCACCCGCGCATCTGGTCGAGCACGTTGGAAACGGTGCCGTCGCCGCCCGAGACAACCACGCGATCGAATTCGCGCACGTCTGCCACGGCGTCCTCGGGCTCCATGCCATCGCCGATAAAACGCATCACGACCTCGTCGCCGCCCTGCGCAAGGGCGTGTGTGAATGCGTAGATTTCATCTGAGCTGGGACCCGATGCCGGATTGTGGATGATAAGGCAGCGCATACTTACGTTCCCGTTCTGTGACTAACCGAGTATAGTTGTAGGGCAATGCCGATATCCTACCCGTGTTTTTCGGGCCTAACCTTATTCGATGGGTTGATATGTACATTTCCACACATCAGGCTCTGCTCGACTTTTGCCAGCGCGCCCGCGAGTTCGACGCGATTGCCGTCGATACCGAGTTTTTGCGCGAGCGCACGTTTCATCCGCGCCTTTGCCTGGTCCAGATTGCGACCCCCGCCGAGAGTGTCGCAATTGACCCCTTGGTGATCGATGATCTTTCTCCGCTGGCCGAGCTTATGGCCGACGAGAGCGTGACCAAGGTCTTTCATGCTTGCTCCCAGGACATGGAGGTTATGCTCCATACCGTGGGCGCACTGCCGCGACCGATTTTTGACACGCAGGTTGCCGCCGCTTTTTTGGGTGAGCGCCAACAGATTTCGTATGGCGCGCTCGTGCAGGCATTCTGTGGTGTTTCGCTGCCCAAGACCGAGTCTCTGACCGACTGGTCGCGCCGCCCGCTGACCGACAAGCAGATTGAGTACGCGATCGATGACGTTAAGTACCTGATCGTCGCCTATACCGAGATGATGAGCCGTCTGCGCGAGCTGGGCCGTGTGGATTGGGTGCTCGATGAGCTGCGCCCGCTGGCCGACGAGTCGCACTACCGTGCCGATCGTCATGAGGCGTTCCGCAAGGTCAAGCGCATCAACTCGTGTAGCCGTCATCAGCTGGGTATCGCGCGCGAGCTCGCCGCCTGGCGCGAGGACCGCGCCGAGCGCCGCAACATCCCGCGCAAGTGGGTCATGTCCG
>USAY01000143.1 GCA_900552755.1 uncultured Collinsella sp. | reverse complement strand
CCACGCCGGCTTCGGTTTCGGCAGGGCTCGATCTGGTGTCGTGCTCGGGCGATAAGCTGCTCGGTGCCGCACAGGCGGGCATTATCATGGGCCGTCGCGATCTGGTCCAGGCCTGCGGGTCGCATCCGCTTATGCGTGCCCTACGCCCGGGCAAGCTCGCACTGGCGGCGCTCGAGGCTACACTGCGCATCTACATGGATGGGGCGGATGTGGCCCATCGCGAGGTGCCGGTGCTAAACATGCTCACGCTTCCGCAGGCTCATCTGGAGCGCCGCGCACGCAAACTGCGCGAGCTGATGGTGGCGGGCCTCGATAAGGCGGGTTGCCCGCGCGCCGTGCAGGTGGAAATCGTCGAGGAGTCGTCGACTCCCGGCGGCGGTTCGCTGCCTACCGTCGAGCTGCCTACCATGTGCGTTGCCGTGCGCCTCGTCGATGAGCGTCTTTCCGTTGACGCACTCAAGCGCTCGCTCGTCCAAGATTTCGACACGCCGGTCGTCACACGCGCCTCGCACGATCGCGTCCTGTTTGACGTCCGTACGCTCGTGGGCGACCGCGATATCGAGACGGCGGCGTCGACGCTTGCCGCATGCGTTGCCAAGGCGGTGCGCCGATGAGTAAGGCAGAAGAGTTGGAGGAATGCCCCGTTATCGTAGGTACGGCGGGCCACGTCGACCACGGTAAGTCGGCGCTGATCGAGGCACTGACCGGCAAGAATCCCGACCGTCTGGAGGTTGAGCGCCGTCGCGGTATGACCGTGGAGCTGGGCTTTGGCGAGCTGGCGTTGCCGAGTGGCAAGATCGTTGGCCTGGTCGACGTGCCGGGCCACGCGCATTACTTGCGGGCCATGGTGCAGGGCGCCACGGGCATCGACGTTGCCGTGCTGGTGGTCTCTGCCGTGGAGGGCGTGATGCCGCAGACGCGCGAGCACGTGCATGTGCTGGAGTTACTGGGTGTAACGCATATGGTGGTCGCGCTGACCATGTGCGACCTGGCCGATGCCGAGATGACCGAGCTTGCCGAGCTTGATGTCGATGACTTTTTGTCGGGTACCGTGTTTGCAGGCGCGCCGATTGTGCCCGTGTCGTCTAAGACGGGCGAGGGGATCGACGGGCTGCTTGCGGTGCTCGACGAGCAGGTAAGTGCCTGCTGGGATGCCTGCCGCGACCGTGTCGAGCGGAGTGATGCCGCGCCGCGCCTGCCAATTGACCGCTGCTTTACGATCAAGGGCGCCGGTACCGTGGTGACGGGAACGTTGCACGATGCGCCGGTTGCGGTGGGCGACGAGCTGATGGCTTTGCCGTCGCGTACGGTCTGCCGTGTCCGCGGGATTCAGGTGCATGGCGATACGCCGCGCGCGCTGCCTGGGCAACGCGTGGCGCTCAACCTGGTTGGTGACGGTGTCGCGGCGCTTGACCGTGGCGAGATGCTGGGCGTGGCGGACCGCTTTGGTCAGACGTTGCGCTTTATGATGACGTTTACGTATGTGGGTCGCGAGGGAGCCAAGCCGCGTGTGCTCGAGTCGGGTGCGCGTGTGCACGTGATGGCAGGCACAGCCGAGGTTGTCGGTCGCATCATGTTCATGGAGGGCGAGGCCCCCATGGCGGTGGGCGAGACACGAGTGGTGCAGGTACGCTTGGAGGAACCGCTGCCGCTGCGCGCCGGCGACCATGCCGTGGTGCTGTCGTATTCGCCCGTTATGCTTATTGGCGGCGGACGTGTGCTGCTTTCGCGCTGCCGTCGCTCGCGCGAGCTTTCGGCGGGGGAGCGCGCACTGCTTGCGGCACTTGAGGCCGGCAATGCCGTTGCTGGTGTTGAGGCGTGGTTGGCGCTGCAGACGTTGCCGGTCGTGGCTGCCGACGTTGCCGCGGCGCTGGATCTTGTTTCCGGTGGGGCCGATGCCGCGCTGAAAGAGTTGGTGGCGCGAGGTGCTGTATACGAGCTTGCCGGCTCGGGCGATGCGCTGTATGTGAATGCCGCCGTGCTCGACGCTGCGATGGATTCACTGGCGGCGACCCTGTCAGCCATGCACGCGGCGGCTCCCAAGGAAACGGGCTTTACGCCTGGCGCCGTTGCCCATGCTGCGTGGCCTGCCGCTGATGAAGGCGTTGCCGCGGCCCTGATTGCCGAGGGCTGCTCCCGTGGCGTGTGCGCCGCCGAGGGCGCCGAGGTATTCGATCCGCATTCGGCCGCCGCGGCGGCACGCGTGGTGCGAGAGGCTTGCGAGCGCATCGTCGCGCTGCTTGACGAGGCTGGCCTGGATGCACCGGCGCTTCCCGAGGTGGGCGAACAGCTGCAGCTCGGTCGCGACACCATGACGCGTGCCCTGCGCGAGCTTTCGCTCAACCGCTCGATCGTTAAGGTCGAGCGCGACGTTGCCCTGTCCGCTGCCGCCGAGTCCCATGCGCGTGAGCTTGTCGCCGCCGCCATAGAGGCAGCCGGCGGCGCTGCCACCACGAGCGTGCTGCGCGAGGCCCTGGGTGTGTCGCGCAAACGCGCCATCAGCATCTTGGAGCACCTAGATGCCGTGCGCTTTACGGTGCTCGACAAGGATGCCGGCGGCCTGCGCTCCCTGCGCTAGATTGGCTGCTCGGTTTGGTAAAATACCGCCGCACTTGGGAACGGATGGGCTCCGGTGGGCTCCGCGGTCCTCAAAACCGTTGCGAGGCGTGCAAAACGTCTTGGATGTGTTCGATTCACATACGTTCCCGCCATACGCTACCAGCGCTTTTGTGCTCGCGGTCTTGCTGCGTGCCGCAAAGGCGCTGTTTTGTTTTTGCGTGGGTTTGCCGTGCCGCCCGCTTTATCGGCGACGGTATCTGGCTTCGTGTGTCGGGTTTCGAGCATGCCGATGGAGGTGTTTTGTCGTATGACTACCGTAAGACGTGCCGATCTTTCTTGTGTCGTCCAGGCGGGCGGGTTGTCGTCGCGCATGGGCTGCGATAAGGCGCGCATGGCGTTTTGCGGCGAGCCGCTCATCGAGCGCGTGCTGGGTCGGCTGGCGCCAGTTGCCGGCGAGTTGGTCGTGACGACTTCGCGTCCCAGCGAGCTTGCCTATCTTGAGGAGTTTATGTTTGATGGCCTGCGCCCCCGCGTGGTGATGGACGTCGACGGTCCCGCCGGTGCCATGCGCGGCATCGCGAGCTCGTTGGCCGCGGCCCGATTGCCGCTCGTGGCGATCGTCGCCTGCGATATGCCGTTTGTCTCGCCGGAACTCATCGGCGCGCTTGCCGATCGTGCTGAGGCCGAGGCACTCGACGTGTGCGTGCCGCGCGAGGAGCGGGGGATTGAGCCGCTTTGCGCCGTCTGGCGCCGTGTCGCGTGTGCGCCGGTTGCCCAAGAGCTGCTCGCCGATGACCGTCAGCGAATCCGCTGCCTGATCGACCGGGTGAATGCCGGGTATTTGGACGAGCCTCAGATTGTCGCGGTCGCCGGCTCGACGCTCTGCTTCGAAAACGTCAATACGCCCGAGGAGTTTGCGGCGGCCGAGTTACTCGCCTAGACGATTGGAGTTGCCATGTCTCACGATATTTGTCCCGACACGGGAGAGCCTTGCACTTGCGATGGTTCCGAGCCCTGTACCTGCGGCTGCGGTGGCTGTGGACATACTGCGGAAGAGGAAGCGGCCGCCGCGGCGTATCGTGAGGCGCACCGCGAAGGCCCGTCCGGTGATGCCCTCGACCACGAGCGCAAGATTATCGTGTCGTTTGACAGCACCTTCGATGTGATGGAATGCGAGCAGCTGTGCCTGAATGCCGGCGTGCCCGGGCGCATCATGCCATTGCCCGGCTCCATTACCGCAGGTTGCGGCCTGTGCTGGGCTATGCCGTTCTCGGGCGATGCGCTCGCCGCCTTCCGTGCTGCCACCGAAGGTCGCATAACCCCCGCCGACTACCATCAGCTCGTCCTCTAACCATCAACACCACCACATTGGGGACAGGCACCTTTGTGGTGGTTTGGAACATGTGGACGAAACAGCTTCGAAACACGCGATTTGTACGTCGAGTGCTCAAAAACGCTTCTACCTGCATCGTAATCAAAACGAAACATCCGCCCGTCGGCTTATGCGTAACTTTGCCGCAACAGTGCGATATTATCCATACACGATAAAGCTCGCGGCGCATGGGGTGCCGCGACCGACACTTTTCGTTTCCCATCATTGGAGGAAGCATGAGCTACACGCAGAAAGTTCTCGAAGAGCTCAAGGCCCGCT
>USAY01000142.1 GCA_900552755.1 uncultured Collinsella sp. | reverse complement strand
TTGTGTGGGGGATGGCCGTGCTCGGCGCATTTGCCGTGTGCCTGGTGCCGGTGTTCATGCTGCTGGGTGGACCCGCGGACCTGGATGCGGCTGACGCGGGTGGCTTGACGGCGGTCATGGGCTGGACAGTCGGCTTGGCTGCGGTTTCGATGGCGTCGTTTGCCGTACACGAGCTGGTGCATGCGGTGTTCTTTAAGCTGCTGGCGCCTGCGGGCGCGAAGGTGACCTTTGGGGCGAATCGCGAGACGGCGATGATCTATGCCTGCGCCGAGGGGATTGTGTATTCGCGCCGGCGGTATATGGCAATTTGCCTGGCGCCGATGGTTGTTGTGACGACAGCGTTTGCCCTGGGGTTTGCGCTTTCGGGCTATCCGCTGCTGTGCTATCTGGCTGCCGGCTTGCATTTGTCGGGCTGTGTAGGCGACTGGTATTACGTGCGGACCATTTTGCGCGACCGCCACATTATCGCCTGCGAGGATACGTCCTTTGGCGTGCGCTTTTTTGGGTGAGGAGATGTCGATGAAGTCGTTGTTGCTGCATGCGTGCTGTGCACCATGCTCGCTTGAGCCGGTTCGCCTGCTGCGCGAGGAGGGGTTTGAGCCCACGATTTGCTGGACCAACCCCAATATTCAGCCGCACAATGAATGGCAGCGTCGCCTGGACGAGCTGCGCCGGTGGTGTGCCGACGGCGACATCGAGCTCATCGAGGCCGAGGAGGATCGCGAGCGCTGGGAGGCCGGCGTGGCCCCGCTGGGTGCCGATCGGCCCCGTCGCTGTCGCGCGTGCTATGCCCTGCGTCTGGCCGAGGCGTGCCGCGTGGCTCGGGAGCGCGGGTTTGAATACGTGGGCACGACGCTCGCCGTCTCTCCGTATCAGTTGTTCGACACCTGCAATGACGTGCTCGAGCGTTTGGCTGCCGCCCGCGGTCTCACTCCGGTGATTCGCGATTTTCGCCCGTATTATCCCGAGGCCACGCGCCGTTCGCGCGAACTGGGCATGTATCGACAGAACTACTGCGGCTGCCGCTTTTCTGCTGTCGAGGCGGCCATGGACCGCGCCCGCATCCGCGACGAGCGCAAGGCTGCCAAAAAGTAGTTCGTTTGGGACGTCAGCCTGCTAGGATGTAGAGCGGACTTTAGCTATATAAGGAGTATCAGACGTGTCTATGCGTACCGATGATTTTGACTACAACCTTCCTGAGGAACTGATTGCCCAGGCTCCTGCCGAGCCGCGCGACTCCTGCCGCCTGCTGGTGGTGGATCGCAAAGGCTCCCAGGCGGGGAAGCCGCTGGAGCACGGCGGTACTGTTGAGCACCGCATCTTCCGCGACATCATCGACTATATCGAGCCGGGCGACGTGCTCGTCATCAACCAGACGCGCGTGATGCCGGCCCGCCTGATCGGTCGCAAAGCCGGCTCGGGTGGCGTGGTCGAGACGCTGGTGCTCAAGCGCCGTGAGGATGTGGATCCGCTCGGCCATGTGTGGGAGTGCCTGGTCAAGCCGGGCAAGCGCCTGAAGCCCGGTGCTCAGATTGAGTATCGCGCCGGTGGCGCCCATGCGCCCGAGGGGGCTCCCGTGGTGCTGACGGCCGAGGTCATCGACTTTGTCGCCGATAGCCGCGGTGGCCGTCTGGTGCGTTTTGAGCCGGCCGGTTGCAATGCCGCGGGCGATCCGCGCACGCTCGACGAGGCCATCCACGCTGCCGGCCACGTGCCGCTACCGCCCTACATTACCGATTATGAGGGCGATCCCGAGAAGTACCAGACCGTCTACGCCATGAAGGAGGAGCACTCGGCTGCCGCTCCTACGGCTGGTCTGCACTTTACTCCCGAGCTCATGGCCGCTATCGAGGCCAAGGGTGCCAAGTTTGCCGCCGTCGAGCTCGAGGTGGGCATCGATACCTTCCGCTTGGTGGAGGAGGACGACCCTACGCAGCACGTCATGCACACCGAGCGCTACCACGTGTCGCAGGAGGTTGTCGACGCCGTGCATAAGGCCAAGGCCGAGGGTCATCGTGTGATCGCCGTCGGTACCACCGCAGTGCGCTCGCTCGAGAGCGCGTTTGACGCGGACGCGCCGGTGTCCGATCCGGCCGTGACGGCGCGCTATTTTGAAGGCCGCGAGGACGGGGCCGATACGCTTGGCCGCGGTGACATCGTGGTGCGCGAGAACGCCACGACGCAGCTTTACCTCATGCCCGGCTCGACCTATCACGTGGTCGATGCGCTGATCACGAACTTCCACGTGCCGCGCTCCACGCTCATGATGCTCGTGAGCGCGCTTGCCACCCGCGACCAGATCATGGATGCCTACGCCGCCGCCATCGAGGAGCGCTACCGCTTCTTCAGCTTTGGCGATGCGATGCTCATTTTGTAGGTTACGGCGTTTTCCAAACGCCGTAACCGGCCGACGCTGCAAACGCCCCTAAGCGGCAATCTGACGTTCAATCGTCGGGCATGACCAGAAGGTCAATGCCCTCCTCTTTCACGTCACCTTGCTCGCTTAGGGGCGTTTTCGCTGTCCGCGCCAAAACATTGGCGTTGCCGTGGTTCACTCGGCACCTGGGGACGTTCTTTTTGTGCCGGCACCTGGGGACAGTCCTTGCGCCGATCTAAATAAGTTGCGGTGAGATAGTTCTTGAATTGGCCTTTTTGAGGGCTCAACAGGAACTATCTCACCGCAACTGCGTTGGGTGTTTTTGGCAGCGGGTTTACTTGCTCGCGAATAGCCAGATCAGGATGATCACCAGAATCACGGCGATGATGCAGGCGATGGCTCCGGTGAATTTGATGCGTGAGTCGCGGGTTCGCTTGCGCACGTCGTCTTCGGCGGCCTCGAGTTGGGCAACTTCGCGCTCGGTCTCGGTATGCTCGGCCTTGTCGCGTGCCAAGGACCCGGCGAGCGATTCGGTGATCTCGGGATGGTCGTGCACCTCGGTCGCCTGCTCGATAATCGACTGCGCATGCGCGGCATCTGCCCGGGCGTTTGCGATGGCCTGCTCTTGCTCGCGGCGTGCCTTGTCCTGCGTGGCGATCTTTTCGCGCAGCTCGCGCTGGCGCGTCGCGGCGGCAGTTTTTGCGGACTGCAGCTCGTCGCGCGCGGCATCTGCCTCAGCCGTTACGGCCTGGTGCGCTCGTTTAGCGTCGGCGATGGGGGCCTGTGCCTGCTCGACGGCCTGCTCGGCGGCGGCAAGTGAATGCTCAAGATCGGCGGTCACGCGCGGAATGTCTTCCTCGGCCTTGCGGAGGGCGTCGGCAGCGTCGGAGATTTGCATAGACAACTCGCTGGTGCGCACGGTGTAATTGGCGGGATTTGCCGAAGGGTTGCGCTGCAGCTCGGCATACTCGCGACGCAAGGTCTCGAGCTGCGCGCGCGTAGCATCGGCAGTTTGTCGTGCGGCGGCGATACCGGCATCGCGCTCGGCCTTCACTTTGTCGCGGATGCGCTTGGAATCCTCAAGGCGACGAACGAGGCGGTTGCCGGTCTCGCGCGAGCTCGCCTCGCGGGCTTCCACGGCGTCGAGTGCAGCCTTCAGGCGGAGCTCGGTCGCATCGTCCTCTGCCTTCATTTGCTCGAGTTGGCCCTTGAGCTCCGTCGCTTTGGCGGCATGGGCATCACGGTTAATTTCAGCTGCCGCAGCGGTCTTCTGTGCCGTGGCGATTGCCTGGCGCTGGTCGGCGATGATCTGATCGTAGCGGCCTGCGATGTCCCGGCGCGTCTCGAGCTCCTCTGCCTGGTCGGCGATGCGCTGCTCAAGCTCGGCTAAATGGGCGCGGGCATCGGCGAGTGCCTTCTTGGCGGCGTTCATCTCGCGCATGGCCGACGCGCCCTGGGCGATAAAAGTGCCCACGGCGTTAGCGGTGTTCGAGACGGCGCTCCCCAGGTCGAGGCTCGTGGCGGGAGCATGCGGGGTGGTCGGGTGCGCGGCCTCGGCGGCATTCGTGTCGGCAGTCTGCGGCGCGGCGATATTGCCGGTGCCGCCTTCGATCACGGAAAAGCCCGCTGCGTGCGGGTCGACCGCATCGGCGCCGATCGTGGGGTGCTCGAGTTGCAGGAACGAGGGCATGGTGCTGCCCTGGTCGGCAACCGGGGTCTCGCCGGGCACAAACGTCGAGGCAGCCTCGGCGGCTTCCTCCTCCTCGGCGTCGACATCGGCATCGGCGACAGCGTCTTTCATCGCTTTGACGGCATCCATCATGGAGTCCATGACGGCGTCGAGCT
>USAY01000141.1 GCA_900552755.1 uncultured Collinsella sp. | reverse complement strand
CCAATGCCGAGCAGCTGCAGATCCGGGTAACCGGCGGCGGCGACGATCTTGTCGTACTCAGAGCAGGCAGCGGCGGCGTCGGGGTTGGAACCGTCGGGCACATGCGTGTTGTTCAGGTCGATGTTGATGTGATCGAAGAAGTTCTCACGCATAAAGTAGTGATAGCTCTGGGGATCGTCGTGCGAAAGGCCGCGATACTCGTCCAGGTTGTAGGTGCTGACCTCGGCAAAGTCGACGTCGCCCTTCTCGTACCAAGCAGCGAGCTGCTTGTAGGCACCGATCGGGGTGGAACCGGTGGCAAGGCCCAGCACACAGTCGGGCTTGAGGATAACCTGCGCCGAGATGATATTGGCGGCCTTGCGGCTCATATCCTCGTAGTCTTTAGCTTTAATGATCTTCATTACGCGTCCTTTCTCGTACAAGAGAGGCAAGGCTCCCTTACAAGCACTTGCCCGCGGCCCGCGTCGGCCGCAACCAACGTGTGCGGCCACCAGGGCGAGGTCGCGTAATGTATGTGTCTCGTGTCCAACCGCGTCGAGGCCCCTGCCCGTCCACGGTGACCCAAAGCTGTTTAGCCTCGGACAAATCCCATCTTGCCACGGAGGGCGTCCTCTTTCAAGGGCGCCCTCCGTAAACGTGTTTGAATTGTAGGCTAATGGCTACGTGCACTTGCTAGCGCTCGCGAGCAACGATGAGCTGGTCCATCTCTTCGACATGCACGCCAACGGAGCCCTTGATGCTCGAGAACTCAACGGAGTTGCACACCAAGATGGGAACCGTCACATCGTAGCCCTCGGCAGCAATTGCCTCGCGATCGAACTCGATGAGCACATCGCCCTTATGGACGATGTCACCCACTTGCGCATGTACGGTAAAGTGTTTGCCCTCGAGCTGAACAGTGTCCAAACCAACGTGGATGAGCACGTCCAGGCCATCGACCGTGTTAAGCGCAACAGCGTGTCCCGTGGGAAAAATGGCCTCGACCTTGGCATCAGCCGGTGCAATCACACGCGTTCCGGTGGGCTGAATCGCCACGCCCTGGCCCAAAAGGCCGGTGGCAAACGTCTGGTCGTTTACCTCGGAAAGCGGAATGACGTCGCCCGAGATGGGAGCATCCAGCGTAAGGACTCGACCACGCATACCAAAAGACCTTAGGACTTTAGTGAACATGCTCCCCCTCGGACATACCAATCAACCAAATGAACTTTACCAGTTTACCACTTGGCAACCGTTTTTGACCATTAGGGAAGTTCGCGCTTGACAACCTCGACGATGTCGTCGACAACGCGCTGAGTGAGCTCGTGCGTCTCGGCCTCGGCCATAACGCGGACCAGCGGCTCGGTGCCACTCGGGCGCACCAGAATGCGTCCGCGGCCGTCAAGCTCCTTCTCGGCAGCAGCGACGGCATCCCAGATGGGCTGGCAGTCATCCAGACCGGCCTTGTTGTCGGAATGCACGTTGACGAGCACCTGCGGGTACTTCTTCATAATGCCGGCAAGGTCGGTGAGGGTGCGGCCAGTGCGCTTGAGCACGGCCAGCAGCTGCAGGGCCGTCACCAGGCCGTCGCCGGTGGTGTTGTGCTCCAGGAAGATGATGTGGCCGGACTGCTCGCCGCCGATGACGGCACCGTCCGCGAGCATGCGCTCCAAAACGTAGCGGTCGCCCACGGCGGTCTGGACCATCTCGAAGCCCTGCTCCTTCATAGCGATGGAGAAGCCCAGATTGCACATGACGGTCGAGACAATCTCGGAGTTGGCGAGCTTGCCGCGGGCGGCGAGGTCAGAACCGCAGATAGCCAGGATGTAGTCACCGTCGATCTCGTTGCCCTCGCTGTCCACGAACAGCACGCGGTCGGCGTCGCCGTCGTGGGCCAGACCGATGTCAGCATGGGTGCGCAGCACGAGCTCGCGCAGGGGCTCGAGGTGAGTGGAGCCGCATTCAACGTTAATGTCAGTGCCGCAGTAATCGGTGTTGATGGCATGGACCGTGGCACCCAGGCGCTGCAGCGCGGCGGGCGTAGTCTGGCAGGAAGCACCGTGACCGCAGTCGACGGCAACGACCAGGCCATCGAGCCTCAGGCCATCAAGCGTATCGATGGCATGATCGACATATGCCTTGCGGGCGTCCTTCATCTTGATGATGTGGCCCACGCCGGCACCGGTCGGCAGCGTATCGGCAGCCATGGCTTTCTCGGACATGACCCAGGCGCTGATCTCTTCCTCGACAGCATCGGGAAGCTTCATGCCCTTGCGGCTAAAGAACTTGATGCCGTTGAACTCCGGCGGATTGTGCGAAGCGGAGATGACGATGCCGCCGTCGAGCTCGTTCTGAACGGTGAGCAGTGCCACGGCAGGCGTGGGGATGACGCCGCAGCAGTGCGGGCGGCCGCCCTCGGCCATAATGCCGGCGGTCAGAGCGCTCTCGAGCATGGTGCCCGAAAGGCGCGTGTCACGGCCGATGCAGATGTCCGGACCAAGAAACTTGGTCGCCGCGCGGCCCAGGCGAAACGCGAGGTCGCACGAAAGATCGGCGTTGGCGACGCCACGGACACCATCGGTACCGAAGATGTTCTGGGGCATAGGATTGCTCCTTCCCTAGCAGGCGATATGCAACCGCCCACCCTAGTCGAAAAAGAAAAGCGGGACCCGCCGAGGAATCGGCAGGCCCCGCTTGTACATTGTATCTCGAAAGGAGATAAAACCTTAGCGCTTGGAGAACTGGGGAGCGCGGCGGGCCTTCTTGAGGCCGTACTTCTTGCGCTCGACCACGCGAGCATCGCGCGTAAGGAAACCGGCCTTCTTGAGGTCAGCACGGTAGTCGCCAGCGTTCAGAAGAGCGCGAGCGATGCCCAGGCGCAGAGCGCCGGACTGACCGGAGATGCCGCCGCCATCGCACAGAGCGATAACGTCGAACTGACCGGCGGTGTCGGTCACCTTGAAGGGAGCAAGGGCGTTCTCAACGAGCTGATGACGGCCGAAATACTGCTCGGCGTCACGCTTGTTGATGGTCACCTTGCCGGTGCCGGGGACGAGACGGACGCGGGCGACGGCGTTCTTACGACGGCCGGTACCCTGGTAGACAACGGTGTTCTCAGCCATCTTTAAGCCTCCAGCTCAATCTTCGTGGGGTTCTGGGCAGCATGCGGATGCTCGGCACCAGCGTAGACCTTAAGCTTGGTCATCTGGGCACGGCCGAGGGTGGTCTTGGGCAGCATACCGCGAACGGCGCGCTCGATGACCTTCTCCGGGTGCTTCTCCATAGCCTGGCGGAAGCTCTCAGCCTTAAGGCCGCCGTTGTAGCCGCTGTGGCGATAATAGGTCTTCGTGTCGGCCTTGTTACCGGTAAGCTGGACCTTATCGGCGTTGATGACGACAACGAAGTCGCCGCAGTCGCTGTTGGGCGTGAACTGGGGCTTGTTCTTACCGCGCAGGATCATTGCGATCTGGGTGGCAAGACGGCCCAGGACAGCACCATCGGCGTCGACGAGAACCCAGTTGCGCTGGACCTCGCCCTGCTTGGCGTAGTGAGTCGATTTCGAAATCACTTAGACTCCTCCATGTACAGTACGTGTTGTTACAGAGATTCACGGGGCTCTGCAAGTAACCCGTTCATATTACCCCGCTCGCCGTACGAGTCAACAGGTATTTTGGCTCCGACCAGAGTTTCTGCACATGTCATCCACGAGCCGTGACGTTGCAGCGCTAGCGCTCGACAAATGTCTCGATATCTCCCAGCAAGCGCTTTGCCTCCTGGCGGCCCTGGATATACAGGTCGAGAAGCTTGGCCGGATCATGCTCGACATGGCCGACCTCGACCGGCTTTTGCGGAGCGATGACCAGCGCGCGGCCCTCGCGCTCATACTTCCACAGGTGCATGCGCTGGAGGTTATAGCGGTCGTGGCGCGTCTCGATAGCCTCGAGCAGGTAGGGGTAGTCGGCATAGCGGGCGCGCGCGGCAGGCATAAACTCGTAGGGCTTTTTCTCGTACGAGCGGTCCTGGGTGACGATGACGACCGCACGGTCGAAGCCCGCCTCCTCAAGCACATGCTCGATAGGAACCGAATCGGCCACGCCGCCGTCGACGTATTTGTGCCCGTCAATCTCGACCGGCGGCGTCACCAGCGGCAACGAGGTCGATGCGCGCACGGCGTCGAGGTCGAGCACGGCGCTTTTGACCGGCAGGTAGGCAGCGGTTCCAAAGAGCATGTCCGTCGCGACGGCGTACATCTCGATGGGGCTCGCGTCGAACGTCTCGTT
>USAY01000140.1 GCA_900552755.1 uncultured Collinsella sp. | reverse complement strand
GCATTCAGATGCTTGGCAAACGTCGACTTGCCCGACCCATTGCCACCGAGGATGCAGAAAAACTCGCCGTCCTCGATATTCAGATCGACGCCGTCGAGCGCCGGTACGGCACCGTCATAGCTAAAGGAAACGCCCCGACACTCAATCATGCGCGGCCTTTGACCTGGTCCTTTTTAGGCGTGATGAGGTTGGAGACCGCTTTATACACCGCCAGTGTCAACACCGAGTTAAGCACGGTCTTGATAAGGTTGAACGGCAGCACGGCAGGAATCATGAGCGGGGCGATCACATCGACCGAGCCATACCAGAACCATACGCCAATGGTAAGGTTTGCGACCATAGACAACGCCGTAGCGGCAATAACGCCGAGCACCAGGCCAATCACGGCACCCTTATAGGTATGCATCTTCTGATAGACGATAGCCGCAGGCAGAATGTAGCCCAGCGTGGCAACCAGGTTCATAAGCGCGCCGACCCAGTCACCCGTGGTGAGCGCATGGATAACGATAGCCATAGCGGCAACAGCAGTGCCGGCGCCAGGACCATACGCAAACCCGCACACCATCGCCGGTACCAGCGACGGGTCATACGTCAAAAACGGCGCCGAAGGAAGGATAGGCAGCTGCACGTACATAAACAGGGCGCCCAAGGCGCACATCAACGCCATGGTAACGAGCTGTTTGGTGCTCCACCTATTCGTGTTCTCAAAATGGATATGCTGCGACTGTTCAGACATAAGATCACCTGCCTCTTTCATCCGGACTCTAACCGTTGGTACTGGGATCTCACCAGTTCAGCCGGCATGCGAACCAACACACGCACGGGTCGCGGACTCATCGGCTCGGTCGCAGGCACCTCGTCTGCGCCACGGCACCCCTTTGGCACCGCCCGATTTACCGCCAGTGGGGAATTCCACCCCGCCCTGAAACAGCAATTGCAAGTGTAGCACGAGCAATCGTTCGCGCAAGTATGCCGAGGGTAATTTATGGTGGGGATCAGTTGCCGCAACAACCACGCTCCCCACCCATCCCAAAGTGACACGCCTTTCGCGGCAAAGCCGCGAAACAGCGACCGGGACACGTATCCCCATCAGCCACGATCTCCGCCCTCGCCGACCTCAAGGCCGTAAACGCAGGGAATCCGGGGGCGGGACGGGGTTTCTCTCCGGAACATTCCGCACTGATATTTTCTGTATTGAAGACGTCGATGATGCACCCGTATACCATTGACGTCGACACCATCAGATGCGGACCGCGCGGTGACCCCACATTCCGCTGGCGCCCACAGGGCTGCCCTCGTTTCCTGACATGTCCCGCGCGGGCCGCGGCGAGCCGAGACCGCCGCATGACCTAATAGGAGCATGGAGCGATACCGCGGACCCGAACAACCGCATTCTATCGTGCCCCGTCAGTGTGCCGTCTGCCCGGTCCAGGCGAGCACGGAAAGAACGGAGCGAGACATGCAAAACGAATCGACACCCGACGCCCGCGGGCCGGTCTTCTGCGGGGTCGACACCCACGCCGACTCGCACTGGCTGTACGTCCTGGACTGGAGGGGCCGCAAGGTCCTGTCCCGCCAGTTCCCCGCCGACGCGGCGGGCTACGCGGCGCTCGCCGGGGCGATCGCCGCGGCCGGGGAGCCGGCCTGCGTCGCGATGGAGGGGACGTCGTCCTGGGAGGCGTACCGGGCGCTGATGCGCCCGCACGAGATCAGGAGGCCCGAGGACGCGCCTCGGAGCTCGTGGCGGCCAGGCGCGCGGCGAAGGTCAGCCAGGTGAGGGCGGCGTCCATACTGGGCACCAGCGAGAAGTACATCTCGATGCTGGAGAGGGGCCAAAGGGAGCTCAAGCCCATAAGGAGGGCCTACGAGGCATGGGTCGAGGCCGGACTTCCGCTCGATTGGGACAGGCAGGCCTTCGAGGCCGAGCGCAAAATGGATTCTAAAAAACACCTTGCCAAATAGGAGCGTCAGGACGCAAAGAGGCTCCGCAGCGCGAAGCGCGATGCGGAGCCTCTTTGCATGTCCGAGGACGTTCCGGAGAGAAACCCCGTCCCGCCCCCGGATTCCCGGTGGGAGTTCTAGACCTTGTCGGCCTTAGTACATACCGCCGCCCTGCTGACCAGCGGTAGCAGCAGCGATAGCGTCCTCAAGCTGAGTGTTCTTGGGCACATCGGAGACGGTAGCCTCGGTGATGAGGATCAGGCTGGCGACAGAAGCAGCGTTCTGAAGGGTGACGCGGCTGACCTTGACGGGGTCGAGGACGCCCATCTCGATCATGTCGCCCCACTCGCCGTTGGCAGAGTTGAGACCCTGGCCGGCGGGCAGCTCGGCAACCTTATCGACCACGACAGCGCCCTCAAAGCCAGCGTTCTTGGCGATGGTAGCGACCGGAGCGGTCAGAGCCTTCTTGACGATGTCGACGCCGATCTTCTCCTCGGGGTCGTCGATCTCGACAGCATCGAGCGCAGGAGCAGCGTCCATGAAGGCGACGCCGCCGCCGGCGACGATACCCTCCTCGACAGCAGCGCGGGTAGCCTGCAGGGCGTCCTCGACGCGATGCTTGATCTCCTTGAGCTCGGACTCGGTAGCAGCGCCGACCTTGATGACGGCAACGCCACCGGAGAGCTTGGCCAGGCGCTCCTGGAGCTTCTCGCGGTCGAAGTCAGAAGTGGTGTTCTCCATCTCGCCCTTGATCTGAGCGATGCGGGCGTCGATGGCCTCCTTGGAGCCAGCGCCGCCGACGACGACGGTGTTGTCCTTGGAGATGGTGACGGACTTAGCGGTACCGAGCATATCGGCGGTGATGTCAGCGACCTTCACGCCCAGCTCGTCCAGAGCGGCCTGGCCACCGGTGAGGACAGCGATATCCTCGAGCATGCGCTTGCGGCGATCGCCGTAGCCCGGGGCCTTGACGGCGCAGACGTTAAGGGCGCCACGGATCTTGTTGAGGACCAGGGTGGGCAGAGCCTCGCCGTCGATGTCCTCGGCGATGATGAGCAGGCCGCGGCCGGCGCGCTGGACAGCCTCGAGAACGGGCATGATGTCCTGGACGCTGGAGATCTTCTGATCGGTGATGAGGATGTACGGATCCTTCATCACGGCCTCCATGCGGTCGTTGTCCGTGACGAAGTAAGCGGAGACATAGCCCTTGTCGAACTGCATGCCCTCGACCGTGTCGATGGTAATGTCGAACGTCTGGGAATCCTCGACGGTGATAACGCCGTCCTTGCCCACGACCTCCATAGCCTCGGCGATCTTCTCGCCGACCTCGGGGTCACCGGCAGAGATGGTACCGACGGAAGCGATCTGCTCCTTGGTCTCGACCGGCTTAGCCTGCTTCTTCATCTCGGCGACGGCGGCGTTAACAGCCTTGTCGATGCCGCGACGAATCGCCAGCGGGTTGGCGCCAGCGGCGACATTGCGCAGACCGTCGTTGACGATGGCCTGGGCGAGCAGGGTTGCGGTGGTGGTGCCGTCACCCACGGTGTCGTTGGTCTTGGTGGCGACCTCCTTCACCAGCTGGGCGCCCATGTTCTCGATGTTGTCCTCGAGCTCAATCTCCTTAGCGACGGAAACGCCGTCGTTGGTGATGGTCGGGGCGCCAAACGAACGCTGCAGAGCGACGTAGCGGCCCTTGGGGCCCATGGTGACGGTAACGGCATCGGCCAGAGTGTTGACGCCCTTAGCGAGCTTAGCGCGGGCATCGGTGTTGAACGTAATGTTCTTTGCCATGGTAGGTAATCCTCCAAAAGAAATGTGACTCGCGTCGTCGCTTCCGAGTCCTATGCGGCGAGCGCGTTCAAAGACGAATCAGACGATTCTGACGAGACTAGGCCTCGACGACAGCGTAGATGTCGTCGGCGCGCATCAGCAGATACTTCTCGCCGTCGACCTTGACCTCGTTGCCACCGAACTTACCGTAGATGACAACGTCGCCAACCTGAACGTCCATGGGGATACGCTCACCCTTGTCGTTGACCTTGCCAGCGCCCACGGCAACGATGGTGCCGCGCTGCGGCTTCTCCTGGGCGTTGCTGGCGATATACAGACCAGAAGCGGTCTTCTGCTCGGCCTCGTCGGGCTTGACCAGAACACGATCTGCAAGCGGCTTCAAAGACGACATGCTTGTCTCCTCCTTTTTGGGCCGCGCGGTTATACCACGCGAATTAACCCTTTTTGTTTGCGTACGCGTTGAATGGTACCCACGAATGGCGGGTTATACAACACGGAGTCAAAAAATCTTATTTTTTGGCACTTAGATTTTCTGAATGCC
>USAY01000139.1 GCA_900552755.1 uncultured Collinsella sp. | reverse complement strand
CCTGTCGACAACAAGAGCAATATGACCGCCTCCGAACAGGTCGATGCTGTCATGGCGGAGCTGCCCGGGCTCCTTACCCGTTGGGAGTCCATCTTTAAGAGCATCGAGGGCAAGCTCGACACCTTGGGCGTTCACCGCGCCCACATCGATTCGCTTACGCCCGAGGAGCGCACCTTTGTAACCCGCTACTTCCAGGCCTACGTGTCGCCGGTCATCTCGCCGCTGGTCATCGATCCTCGCCACCCCTTCCCCAACCTGCGCAACGGCGCGCTCTATCTGGCCTGTGGTCTGGACGGCGCCACCGACGAGGAGAGCCTACTGGGCCTTATCGAGATTCCCGCCTCGATGAACCGCGTGGTCGAGATCCCCTCGCCCACCGGCACCTACTCCTACATCTTGCTCGAGGACGTCATCCTCGCCTGCCTGGACAGCTGCTTTGGCTCCTATAAGCCGCTGGATCGTGCGCTGATCCGCGTCACCCGCAACGCCGACATCGATCCGGACGGCGAGGGCATCGAAGAGGAAGAGGACTACCGCCAGCACATGAAGCGCATTCTCAAGAAGCGCCTGCGCCTGCAGCCGGTAGTGCTCGCGGTCTCGGGGTCGCTCGAGAAGGCGACGCTCAAGACTATCCGCAAGGCGCTCGAGCTTTCGCGCCGCTCTGTCTTTACCTGCGATATCCCGCTCAACCTGGGCTACGTCTTTGGCATTGAGGGCAAGATTCCCGAGCACCTGCGCAACGAGCTGCTCTTTACGCCGTTTAAGCCACAGCCCAACCCCACCATCGACATGACCCGCTCCATCCGCGAGCAGGTGCTGCAGCACGACAAGCTGCTCTTCTACCCTTACGAGGCCATGAATCCGTTCCTGGATCTGGTACACGAGGCAGCCTACGATCCCGAGTGCATCTCGTTGCGCATCACGCTCTACCGCGTGGCCAAGCAGAGCCGCCTATGCGAGTCGCTGATCGATGCCGCCGAGAACGGCAAAGAGGTCACGGTGCTCATGGAGCTCCGCGCCCGCTTTGACGAGCAGAACAACATCGAGTGGGCCGAGCGTCTGGAAGAGGCAGGCTGCACCGTCATCTACGGCTCCGAAGGCTTTAAGTGCCACTCCAAGATCTGCCAGCTCACCTATCGCGAGGGCATGGCGCTCACCCGCCTCACGCTTTCGGGCACCGGCAACTTTAACGAGAAGACGGCCAAACTCTACAGCGACTTTATGCTCATGACAGCCCATCCCGGCATCGGTGAAGACGCCAACCTGTTCTTCCGCAATCTGTCGCTGGGCAACCTGCGCGGCGACTACCGCTTCCTGGGTGTGGCGCCCGTCGGACTGAAACCGCTCATCATGCGCGGCCTGGACCGCGAGATCCAGCGCGCCCTCGCTGGCGAGCCCGCCCGTGTGTTCTTTAAGCTCAACTCGCTCACCGACCGCGAGGTCATCGACAAGATCGCCGAGGCATCGTGCGCAGGAGTCCGCGTGGACATGATCATCCGCGGCATCTCGTGCCTCAAGCCGGGCGTTCCGGGCAAGACCGAGAACGTGTATGTCCGTTCTATCGTCGGACGCTTTTTGGAGCATGCGCGCGTTTACGCCTTTGGCGTGGACTCGGACATGATCTATCTGAGCTCGGCCGACATGATGACGCGCAACACCGAGCACCGCGTGGAGATCGCCTTCCCCGTGCTCGACCCCACCTGCCGCGCCCTGGTGCACGAGTACATGGGCATGCAGCTGCGCGACAACGTGAAGGCCCGCAGTCTCACGAGCGACGGCACCTGGGTCCCCGTCGAGCGCCACGAGGGCGAGAGGCTCTTCAACTCACAGGAAGCTCTGCTGGAGCGTGCCTATCGCAACGCCGAGGCCGCCGCGCAACAGCGCGCACAGGAGAAGGAACGCGTAGCCGAGGAGGCTATTCAGGCCGAGGTTGAACATGGGGCAGCTGCCAAACCGAAAGCGGTTGCCGCTCCCCCGGTGAATGAGCCCGAGGCTGCCGCAGAGCCCGCCGTGGAGAAAGCGCCCGCGCCCGCTACCGCGACTCCGGGGCCCGCCGCCGAGGCAAAGCCCGCCCCTGCTCCTGAGCCGCAGCCGGCCGCACCCGAGGTTCAGAAGGTCCAGGCGACCGTCATTGAGCCCGAGCCTGCACCTGTACCTCGGCCCGAGCCTCAGGTCACCAAGCCCGCACCCGAGACGAGTGCCCGTCGCGATAAGCCCGCTGGCAAGACCAAGGCCATCGAGCGCCATCGCCCCGGCCGCGTGCGCATGGGTCTGGGCCTGATCGGCCTGGGTCTTAAGACGCTCATTACCGGCAAGACGAAATAGTCGTTTGTAGAAGCAGTTTGTAGAAGCGCCCCGCATTTGAGGAAAGCCTCGGATGCGGGGCGCTTTTCCCTGCTACCATGGTGCGAACAACAACGCGAATGACAGGCAGGAATATGAAGCTCACTATAGAATCGATGACCTACGGCGCCGACGGGCTGGCGCACGCCGACAACGGCAAGGCCGTCTTTGTGCAGGGTGCCGTGGCAGGCGACATCGTCGAGGCCGAGGTCGTACAGGACGGCAAGTCGTTCATGCGCGCCCGCACCACCGAGATTCTGGAGCCAAGCCCCGATCGCATTCAGCCTCCCTGCCCCTTCGTGGGCATCTGCGGCGGCTGCTCGTGGGGCAATCTCTCACGCACGGCACAGCTCGCCGCCAAGGAGCAAAACCTGCGCTCCACGCTCGAGCGCATCGGCAAGTTCGCTCCTGAGCAGGTCGATGAGTTGGTACAGCCCATCTGCCACACCAAGGACGACTGGGGCTACCGCAATAAAATCGAGCTCGAACCGACCGTCGTCAACGGTCGCGTGCGCCTTGGCATGCACGGTGTCGACCCCAGCAAAATCGTGACCGTCGATATGTGTCCGCTGTTCGATAAGCGCTTCCCGAAGGCACTCAAATCGGTCGTCGGCGCACTTAACTATCTAAGCGGCAGCCATGACTTGGGGCTCGAACGCGTGGGCATTCGCGCATCGCGCCGCACCAAGGCACTCGAGGTCGCACTCTGGACGCCGACAGGCTCTTTTCCGCGCTCGCAGGTCTCCCGCGTGCTGGCGGACGCCGCTCATCCCACGAGCATCGTGCGCGTGATGAGCAAGGGCGAAAAGAAGGCCCGCCGTGTCTCTAAGGTGGAGATGCTCGCCGGTGAGGGCTCGTGGACCGAGAACATCGCTGACGGCCAGATGCGCCTGTCCGCCCCATCGTTTTTCCAAGTCAACACCAAGGGCGCCGAGATTTTGATCGAGCTCGTTATGGAGGCGCTCGATCCGCAGGAAGACGAGCTTGCCGTGGACCTGTACTGCGGTGCCGGCACCTTTACCCTGCCGCTCGCCCGCCGCTGCGACTTTGTCGCTGCCGTCGAGGCCTACGGCCCCGCCGTGCGCGATCTACGCCGTAACCTGGAAATCAACAAGCTTGATAACGTCGACGTCATTGGCGGAGACGCGGTGCGCGAGTTCCCCGACCAGGACGCCGATGTCCTAGTAGTCGACCCGCCGCGTGCAGGCCTAGCACCTGAGTCCATCGACCTCATCGCCAGCACAAGCGCTCGCGATGTCGCCTATGTGAGCTGCGACCCGGCCACCCTGGCGCGCGATCTCAAACGCTTTGTCGAAGAAGGCACCTTCTCCCCCGTAAAGATCACGCCAGTCGATCTGTTCCCACAAACCTTCCACTGCGAGACCGTCGTCCACCTTAGGCGCAACTAGCTGATGATTTTTCTGGGACGGGGATTAAATGATCAATTTGTACCGAATGATTATTTAATCCCCGTCCCTTTTAAACATTGGGAAATCGAGCGTGGCAAGCGGGGGTCTTCGGGGTATAAGACGGCTAATTGTATGCCGCCCTATGAAAGGAACCCTTATGCCCAGCGTTGCCGTTCTTGCCGCCGATGGCTTTGAAACGATTGAATGCCTGACCATGGTCGATGTCATGCGTCGCGGCGGCGTGCGCGCCACGCTCGTCTCGATTATGCCCACGCGCGAGGTCGTAAGCTCGCTGCAGATCCCCGTGACCTGCGATGCGCTCTTTGATGAGATCAACTTTGACGAGTACGACTGCGTCGTGCTGCCCGGCGGCCTGCCCGGTGCCACCAACCTGCGCGCCGATCAGCGCGTCTGCGACGTGGTCTGCGAGTTCGCCGCGACCAAGCACGTCGCCGCCATCTGCGCCGCCCCGTTTATCCTGGGCGAGCTCGACCTGCTCGAGGGGCGCCACGCCACGTGCTTCCCTGGCTTTGAGAAAAGCTTCCCCGAGGGCGCCTATACCGGCGAGAAGGTTACGCAAGACGGCAACATCATCACCGCCAGCGGCATGGCCCAGTCGCTCCCCTTTGCGCTTGA
>USAY01000138.1 GCA_900552755.1 uncultured Collinsella sp. | reverse complement strand
TGGCAAAGACCGTTGGGGTCGTTGAGCCAGCCCGCCGGCGGCATAATATGGAAGCGCTGGCCATACGCGCCATGGCCGCACTCAGAGGCGGCAGCGTCAACAGCGGCGACCAGCTTTGCAAGGTCGCGGCCAAGTGCATTAGACATATCAAAGTCCTAACGGATCGAAAGTAACAAGACGCGAGAGATCGACACCAGATACGGGAAACGCCCGCGAGCATACAACCCGCGGGCACCCTTCAATCAAAAGCTCTTAGGCCTGCTCGGAAGCCTTGGGCTCGTCCTTGTACAGGACAAACGAGACGCCAAAGGAAACCAGCGCGGCGACCGCAAACATGATCGCGTACTGCACGGGCTGGGCCAGGCACAGCAGGATACCGAAGATACCCGTAACGCCCGTACCGGAAGCGGCAAGCGAGGTGAGCGCGCAGACCAGGGCGCCGCAACCGCCACCGATGCAGCCGGCGATGAAGGGCTTAAAGAAGCGCAGGTTCACACCAAAGATGGCCGGCTCGGTAATACCCATGAAGGCGGACAGGGCCGAAGGAAGTGCCAAACCCTTGATCTTGGCATCGCGGGTCTTAAAGGCAACGGCGAGTGCGGCACCACCCTGGGCGATGTTGGCGGCACTGGCGATGGGCAGCCAATAGGTCACGCCGTACTGGGCGAGCTGGCCCAGGTCGATGGCGGTGTACATCTGATGGATACCGGTGACGACCGTAGGCGCATAGAACAGGCCGACGATAAAGGAACCGATGCCGAAGGGCAGGGTGAGCAGGGCCTGGATCAGACCGAGGACGGCGTTCTCGGCCCAGACAAAGATGGGGCCGACGGCAACGAGCGTCAGGAGCACGGTCACGAACACCGAGACGAGCGGGGTCACAAAGAGGTCGAACATCTCGGGAACGATCTTGTGCAGGCGCTTCTCGAGGAAGGCCAGAATGGCGCAGGCGATAACGATGGGGATCACGTGGCCCTGATAGCCGACCCACTCAAAGCTGTACACGCCGGGAATGACGGTGACCATAGTCTGCACGCCCTCGGAGGCAACCGTGTAGGCGCTCTGCAGCGAGGAGTTGATGAACGCACCGCCGACGACAGCGCCCAGATACGGGTTGGCGCCAAAGGCCTTAGCCGCGGAGTAGCCGATCAGAATCTGCAGAATGCCAAAGGACGTGCCCGAGACCAGGTCGGCAATCTTGTAAATAAAGTTATTGGTGTCGAGCGCGACAAAGCCGTTGGAGGCCATAAAGTTGAGGGCGCTCATAATGCCCAGCAGCAGACCCGAAGCCACGATGGCGGGGATGATGGGAACAAAGACGTCGCCGAGCACCTTAATGGCACGCATAAAGATGTTCTGCTGCTGTGCCGCGGCCTCCTTGACCTCGGCCTTGGTGGAAGCCTCGACGCCGCTAAGCGCGATGAACTCTTCGTAGACCTTGTTGACGGTGCCGGTACCAAAAATAATCTGGAGCTGGCCCTGGGCCTCAAAGACGCCCTTGGCGCCGTCGATATTCTCGAGGGCCTCCTTGTCGACCTTGGCGTTATCGGCAATCACCAGGCGCAGACGCGTGGCGCAGTGTGCGGCCGAAACAACGTTGCCGGCGCCACCGATGTTGTCGAGCACCTCTTGGGCTGATTTGCGGTAGTCCATGACTTCCCTTTCCTCAAACGGGCGCACGTACACCCGGCCATCTTTGACACTTACACTGTAATCGGTTTCAGTTTCATATGTCTGTAATCGTTTTCATAGTAGGGTGAACGGTAGGAAATAGCCGGCGAATGGTAGTTTTGAGACAAACATAAGGGCTCAGAGGCAGGCAGACGTGCCCAAAATCTAGACATTCATAAGCTGATGGCCAAGCTTGAGCGTCTTTAGACCGCTCTCCCCCTCCACGCCATCGAGCGTGTTGAGCAACATATTGGTCGCCTCGACGCCACTGGTCAGGTAGCCATAATGCACGGTGGGAATACCGCCCGTCAGCGCGCGCAAAAACGCGTTGTCGCCAAAACCGCTTACGCGATGCATGCCCTCGCCCACGCCGCGAACCTCATCGATGGCACGAAGCGCGCCCGCCGCCATGGTATCGGTCGCGCACGCGATAAACGAAACATCGGGAGCGACGGAAAGCAGTTCACGTGCTGCACCATAGCCTGAGTCGAGCGTAAACGAGCCCAGGCGAATCAAGGCGGCATCGAGCGGGTTACCCGCGGCGCGCAAGCCGGCCTCAAAACCGCGACGGCGGTCATAACCGGCCGCGCGGTCCTCTTCGGTAACTCCAATGTAGGCGATCTTGCCGTCCACGCGGCCCGCAAGCGCATGGCCCAGCTCAAAGGCGGCCTCGTAATCGTCGTGATAGACGCACGCCGCGCCCTCGACATGTTGGCCGATCAACACAATGGGCACGCGGCACGACTCAATCGCGCGACGGTGCTCATCGGTAATCATAGTTGCCACCAGCACAATGCCATCGACCGGGTGGTTTTGGAATAAATCGAGGTATTCGAGCTCACGATCGGCCGCGTTGTCGGTGTTGGCAAGGAGCATCTGGTAGCCACGACGACCGAGCACCTGGCCAATACCGGCAGTAATGCGGCTCACGGATTCCGAGTTGATCTTGGGCACGATGACGCCGATGAGCTCGGTGGAGCCGGTGCGCAGCGCGCGAGCCTGGCTGGATCGCACATATCCGGTCAACTCGATTGCCTGCTTAATGCGCTCGGCCTTGTCCGCCGAGATATATCCACCGTTGAGGTAGCGCGAGACGGCGGCGCTCGAAACGCCCGCCAGCTCGGCCACATCTTTCATCTTTACCACGAGCACCCCCGTCGTTGAAATCGCTTTCACCATGATACCCGTGAAGACGGCATCCGAACAAAATCGGCCCACCCAGGTCGAGCAAACGTCAGCGAGCGGGCAACTGCCGTGGCGAGGTGCCGCGAAAGAGGAGCGAAGCGTACTTTATGTACGCGAGCGACGGTTTGAGCGGCAGATCGCCCGGCAGATGCCCGCGCAGCGTCGAGCGGTCCGGCGTTTGTTAAAACGCCGGAACATAGTTAGCCGTGATATTCGCCGTTGTATTGGATCAACGTTAGGTCTTCCACGCCGTCGAGTGCACGAATGGCGTCAGCATAGGGCATATCCACACCGTCAGAGAATACCTCAACGGCCATCTCGACTTTGTCGCCGCGCATGGTCTTGGACTTAACGGTGAACTTGGTGCGGCCAAATGCACGCACGATATCGTCGCCGGAGGTCTGGCCTGTGTAGTGGATGACCATCATGTACACGCGCGACTTGTCCTGGTGGCTCGCAAAGCCGGCAATCATCGCCACAATCACCACTGCCGTAAGCCCCACGAGCGCGTACATGCCAGCGCCTGCCGTAATGCCCGTGGTAATGGCCCAGAACAGATACAGCAGGTCGAGCGGGTCCTTGACCGCCGTACGGTAGCGGACGATGGACAAAGCGCCCACCATACCGAGCGAGATGACCACGTTCGTCGAGATCGCAAGCGTAACCATGCAGGTAAGCACGCACATACCCACGAGCGTCACGGCAAAGCTGCGCGAATACACCACGCCGGTAAAAAAGCGCTTGTACACGCAATAGATCAGGATGCCCATGGCGAGCGCAACGAGCAGCGACAGGCCGATCTTGGCAGGGTCGACCTGACCAAACGCCTCCAAGACGGAGTTCTTAAAAAAGTCCCTGGTGCTCATGGTCTAAATATCCCCTCGGTTCTCAAAATCCGATTCCCAGTAGTTAAAACCGCGCAGGTAGGCGGTCTTTTCGTAACACAGGCAGTACTTGGAGACCGCCGTAAGCTCGGCCGCGTCAGGCGGCACCATATCACGCACCAGCTGCGGGCAAAACTCTGTAAACTTGACCTCCATCACCAGCTTGCCGGGCTCCAGGACCGGCAGCGCGGGCAACGTCGCGTCAAAGATATCGAAGCTTCCCACCGCGGCACGAACGTTCATGTCAAACGTGATGCGCACGGTGCCCTCATCCATCACCCACGGCTCGCGCTCGTAATCCACAATGGTCCGCGGGCGCATCATGTTGCAGATGCACTCGATGTAGAACTCGCGGCAGAGCGGATAGGGGCTCCTCAGCAAAAAGTCGTAGTCTCCGGCCAAGATCTGCTCAAACTCGCCACGCGTGAGCGGTGTGTCCTCCTTGTAGATCCAGCTACCGTACTTCTTTTTGCGCTCGAGCTTAATCACCTTGTCGCCGCCGTTATAGATGCGCACGCGATACTTTTTGCGCATGAGAATACCGGCGTCTTTTTCCTCATAGGCCGAGTTGCAATAGTCATCAAAGTACAGGCTGCGAATGGTGTAACCACCCGCCTGCGCATGCTTGTCCAGCTTAAACACCGGCGCCATACGACAGGCAAGCGCGGCGTGCTCGCCCTCGTTAATGAGATATTTGAGCTCGTGGCGGTAACGCTCTTGCGTGGTACGCGCAGGCGGGGCCGCCAAGCGCTCAAGCAGCGCGCTAGCCCTCCTCATACGTGTCCTCCACGACCTTACCGCCGTCCTGCACGTAAAAACACTTCATGCCGTA
>USAY01000137.1 GCA_900552755.1 uncultured Collinsella sp. | reverse complement strand
CCCACCAAATGTTCGCAGCTCAGAGGCTATGTCCTCTGGGCTGTTTTGTTTTATGTCGCCAAATCAGCTGGCAGCTCCAACCGCCCAACTAGCCAAAAGCCGACCATCTACTTGCCGATCTATTCATCGGCATAACCAATCAGTCCGCACCGCAACTTCTCAGCAAAACGCCGCGATGTCTGCGCCCTGCGGTATCCTTGAGCCACTTGCACCTGCAGCACCAAGGAGCCGCCATGCGCACCGAGCTCGATGTCCCCTTTTCGCACAAAGAAGAAGCCAAGGCGCTGGGCGCCAAATGGGACCGGACCAAGAAGATCTGGTATGTACCCAGCGGCGTCAACCCCGAGCCCTTTGCCGAGTGGCTGCCCGGTGTTGACCGATCCGACCCCTCAGCGCCGTATATATATCTAGTACTGGGCAAGCGCGAGTGCTGGAAGTGTCACAAAGAGACCTCGGTCGCAGCCTTCGGCATTCCCTATCGAACCGATAACGACGAGAGCATCGCCATCGCGCACGCGCCCAACGAAGCCGGGTACATTGCCATCGACACGGCCAACGCCAACGCACTCGCCATCGTGCCCGCTCTTGGCTGCGTACCGGGCGAGATCCGCGACTACCTTCATAAGCGCTGCGGCTACAAGCCCGTAGGCGCGCGAGCCTCCAAAGCCCCGTCGCTCGGCAACACGTGCACCAGTTGCGACGCGCTGCAAGGCAGCCGCTATCTGTTCGAGGAGCCCTCGTCCCCGTTTGCCCTCACTGCCATCAACAAGCTGCCGGCACTGGAGTTTATACGCGTCGAAGTTGCCGGCGTCTTTGGCGTCCCGGTCACGCGTACCGACTTTGACCAGGCGCTCTTTACCTGGGCACGCGACCATCACGCCGAGTTCCACAAGCAACTCGGTGAGGGGATTTATTTGTAGAGGCAAAAGACACTCACAGCCAACTCCTCCGCATCACCTATCCCTCGTCGCCGGCGTCGTACACGATATCGAGGCCACAAACAGGGCATTTCTCCGGATACACCGGCATATGAACGCCTGTCCGTTTTCTCACTTCGTCGCTGAGTCTGTCGCGCGCATCGATAAACCGAATGTCGAGACACGGTATTTGCGAGCCGCAGCAAGGGCAGGTGACGACAAACGACGCGCAATCAACCTCTACGCTCGGAAACATATTGTTGTCTATAAGGGCACACGGCAGTTTTCCGTACTTCCCCATCGCAATATCGCCTCGCCAGCTCATATACGCTCCCCTCTCGCTATACAAATCAGGAAGAGCATGCACCGGCGGGCGTGCGCGAGATTGCATCGCCACGCGATCCGATCAAACAACACGATCGTCAAAGAATGCCAAAGCCAAATACGCTAATACGGCAGAAGCCCCGCCTTTTCACGCTTCTTTTCCGAGCGATCGAACTCAATGCGATGGGCCTCAAGAAACACCGTATCGGGTCGCCACTGACGCTCATCCGGCTGCCTTAGCGTCGCACCCGCAAAGGAAGCGTAGTCGGTCTTATCCAGCAGGTACGATCCGCACAGCCGATATTCGCCGCAAACAGGCTCAAACGAAATCAGGTGAGCATCAAATAGGGAATGAAGATCGCGCCGAAGCAGAATACCGTTGCTGGCAACCTGCGATTTGGGTCCCGAGTAATTCTCGATATGTGCAGCCTCCAGAGCTTCACTGACGCCGCAGTCCGACACCGCGCAACGGCCATCATAGGCGGCAACGAGCTGCTTGCGGAACCATTGCTGCCCCAATCGCTCGCGCCTTAACGCATAGCGGACCTTTTCGTCGTCGGTCGCACCCTGTCCGGCAAACTCAATATCGACGGGTATGTGCTTCAGATAACTCATGTCGGGCGCAAAACGAGGGTCCGGTCCGCCTTTATGAACAGGACCGTGCAGAACAAACCATCCATTTTCGGGCTCGAACCGCTCAACAAACGCAAGGCCGAGCACCTTATAGCCCACCTCGGTTGCAAATATGACTCCGACTGGGACGCCACATTCCATGCAGTTGAGCATTTTACGGTTGTAATTCTGGTCTCGAGAACCAACGGCTCCTGGCGCTTGGACCGAATACTTAATGACCCACGTACCGTCATCCAAATAGAGCGGAGGCACATCGGTGTAGAAGCTCTTTTTAGAGTTATGGACCGAAAGCGCAAAGATCTTATTGGGATCTTGCTTCACCCGATCCTGGCCCGGCCAGAAGATCCCTGAATCCCGCGTTACGGGAAAGAAGTCCGAGCCAATTCTCAAACGGTACTGATACTGAGGACTATCTTCCTTGGTGTGGTGCGGAAGGCTGGTCCAAACGCCGCCGCGCTGTTCCTCACCCAGAAACCACTCCCATGCCTCAACGTATTCGGAAGGCACGAGACTGCAGGCGCGGTCATAGCTTGGTCCATCCATCAACGGAACAGCAAGGTCAATGTCGTTCATCGCCAGCACCTACAACCATACGAACGCGAGTCATGCCCCTCAATAATATGGCCGAGAGTCAATTATTACGAGATCTCATTCCGCGATCGGCACATCGTTGATGCTCTCGGTTTGCCGCTGGCGCGCTTGTACCCCGCTACCCCACTTCCCTGTATACTGATGTAGCACGTGTTTCATCCGGGCTTGTTGGGCCGGGTCGTTCATGGGAGGTTCTTGTGGCTGTTTCGAATCCGCCTAAGGGAAGCGTTTCTTCTTCGTCCATCAAGCCGGTTACGCGCAAGGCCGTGCGTTGCCAGCGCGAGGTCGCTTGGCTTGTCACGCAGGCGGCGGGCAGGCTTGTGGCGACCACTCAGGACGTCAATGCGCCTACGCCGAGCTTTGTGTTAGCGGCGGCGCTGGATTTTGTGCGCCAATTGGAGGTTGCCGCGCAGGATGCCAACGGCCACCTCGACTACCAGAACGTTATGGCGCCCGACCTGCAAACGTTCTGCCACATGGCCAAGTTGCCTGCCGCGCCCAATGCGCTTTCGGACGCAGGCTACATGTTTACGCTCTCGGGCGCGGACCTTATCCGCGACATCTATGCATACTGCAGCGAGCTCGCCGAGCGCCACGTCTTTGACGCGGCAGAAGTCAAACCGGGAAATGTCATCAAGCTGGTTCTTAGGCTGTTCCTGATAGACGGGTTCGGGGCCATGCCGGCGTAAGCCGAGTCTTTAGCATCACCGTCGACTGGGCAACAACCGCTTTACCTTAATGGACGCCAATCGAGGGTCGATTATTGGGTCGCCTCGTCCACTAACGCATCTATCCCACGCGCTCCGACAGTCGATACTTGCGGTTGCGGCTCGTCGCCGGCGCCGTGGGCTCAAGCTCGCCTTGAGCAATGAGCGCGTTGACGCGCGACCTAACCTGGGAAATTGTGAGCCCTGTGTGCTCTGCCAGCTCGCGCGTCCCCAGCTCGCCGTAGTGTTTGAGTGCCGTCACAATTAAGCCCCCGCCATGATCGACCGGCTCGATCTTTGAACGGTAAAGTACGACCTTGAACCGATCGAATCCCGGGCAGAACAGGGGCCCGGCCAGACCATGCGCGCGCATGGCATCGATCATCATCGGGATGCCCGAGCCATTGCCCTCAGCCGGCGAACCTGCGCCATCCGGCAGCGGGACAATCGACATGAGCTTCACAAGCGTCGCGTTACGGCATCGGGAGCTGCCGTCAAACAAGTTCTCGCGAGTCTTTCCCCCGTAAAGGCCGCCAGGATTTGTCACCTCGACACGATCATCAAAGACGTCGACGGCAATCGATTGTCCACAGAACCGATCCCCGTATTCTCGATGGATTACGGCGTTGGCGATTGCCTCGCGCAGAACCTCCTCGGGAATCTCAAGCGAGTCGACACGCGAGACGCCTTGGACGGTCGAGGTTCGCCGCAAATTCTTGGCGACGGCTGCGACGGCATCCGAGATCATCTCGCCCAACGTTCCCTCACAGATTGTGCGGTCCATGAACCTCAGCGACCCCGCCATGCCCTTCTGAGTTCCCGCATGGACAGCCACGTCAATGAAGAGCTTGGGATAGAACTGCTGAGGGTAAACGCCCGCGGCAAGGAGGCCGGCCTTGGTAACATTGCCCTGGAAGTCGAGGAAATTCAGACGCTCCATCTTTGTCTTCTTGTCCGCCGCACCGCGCATCGCTCGAGGCGTCAACGAATAGGCACGCTCTATCGTGCGGTCGACCAGCGACTCGTCGAGATCGCCCACACTCGTGCCGGGCACCGTATCGCGATCGCTAGAACTCGTCCGTTCGTATGACGACAGTGCCAAAACCTCGGTCGACGAAAGGGGCACGTCTTTGTCATCGACGCGCTTGTAGCTGCCGCCCTGGGCGCCCCGCTCTATGACATAGCAAGGCTTGCTCGACGGGTCGAGCTCCTCAATCGTGATAACGAGAACAACGGTACCCCGAAGCCCCACGCGCTCAATGGTGTATTTGGGCGGATTGGCCAGCTTTCCGCGACCGCCAGCATCGCCCATGCCCGCCACGAATTGGTTGAGCACTTTCTCGGTCTCAAAGTTTGCAACTGGGACAAAACCCGCGCGCTCACTCACTCCGAGCACGATGATTCCGCCGGCAGTGTTCGCGAATGCGC
>USAY01000136.1 GCA_900552755.1 uncultured Collinsella sp. | reverse complement strand
GGGCAACATCGATCGCGAGTTCCGCACGCAAAGGAGGCCACTTAATGTGGCCTCCGTCTTGCGCAGGACTGCCCGAGCAGGCGATGTTGCCCCATACGCCCGCCCAGGTCCGCCGGGATTACGACAGCTTGACGATCGGTGCAAAGCCCTTCATTAGCTTTTTGGTCTGGCCGGTCTTTTCGAATTGGACCTCGATCATGTCTCCAGCGACCGAGATCACGGTACCCGTGCCAAAGGTCTTGTGGCTCACGGTATCGCCCGCGGCAAAGTCCTGCGATGCGCTGGCGCGATCGACCTTGCGCTCCACCGTCGGGGACACCTTGGACGAGGGCTTTTTGGCTCGCGGCGCGCCCGAGCCAAAGGTCGAGGCAACACGGCCGGCATCGGGCGAAACCCCACGATGGCGCTCGGTCCCGTAGCTGCTGCCGCCAAAGAAATCGTCAAAGCTCGAACCGCCGCGCGAACCGGAACCGCCGGTCGAGCGCGTGCGCGAGCCAAACACCTTGCCGCCGTACATGTCCGAGCCCATGCCCGAGCCAAAGGTGCCGTGACGGTCGCCACGCTTCTCCCAGCCTGTGCCCTCAAAGCCGGCAGAACCGATGCCACTAAACTCGATATCCTCAAACGGAATCTCGTTGAGGAAGCGCGAACGCGGGTTAGCCGAGGTCGAGCCGTAGGTGCGGCGCGTGGCCGCATAGGTTAGGAACAGGCGCTTGCGAGCGCGCGTGATGGCGACGTAGGCCAAGCGGCGCTCCTCCTCGAGCTTGCCCGGGTCATCGCTGCCGCCAAAGTCGTGCACGTGCGGGAAGATGCCCTCCTCCATGCCGGCCACGAAGACCGCCGGGAACTCCAGGCCCTTGGCGGAGTGAATGGTCATCATGGTGATGGCATGCGTCTCGCCGGCGAGAGAGTCCAAGTCGGAGCGCAGGGCCAGCCACTCCATGAGCGCCGGCAGCGCTTTGCAGGTGAGCGGTCCATAAGTGCGCTCAATCTCGTCGGCATGCACGGCGCCGGCCGGCAGCTCCGTCGGCGCGGCATAGGCATTGCCCGCGATGGCAGCAGCCAGAGCATCCTGCGGCGACAGCGCCGGGGCGGCCAGGCTATCGAGCGGATTGGAGCCCGCAGCGTCGCGAGCACCGACGAGTGCCTCAAATGAAGACGCGGGCGCAGACGGGCCTGGCTCCGGTGCGGGCGCGCTCACCACGACGGGCTCGGGCTCAGCGCCAGCGAGCACATCGGCAACGCCAGCCGCACGCAGCTCTTCCAAGCTCTCGAGCGTACCCTCGATATCCTCGTGCGTCTCCTCAAATTCGGCTGCAACGCCCAAGAATTCCTGGATGTTCTCGGCGCGGCTCTCGGACTCCATGGTGCCCTCGGCGCGGAACGCCTGCAGCAAGCCCGTCTTATCGACAATCATCTCGACGACGTCCTTGAGCTCGCCGTCCATGCGACGGCCCTCGCGCACCAGTGCCACAAAGCTCGACAGGCCGTTACGCACCTTGGCGCTAAACATGCCCGTCTCGGCCGTCGCAATCTCGCAGGCCTGGAAGAACGAGCAGCGGTTGTCGCGCGCAAGCTGCTCAATCTTTTGGATCGAGGTGGAGCCGATACCGCGGCGAGGTGTGTTGATGACGCGCTTGACGCTCATCTCGTCGGCCGGGTTCACGATCATCTTGAGGTAGGCCATGACGTCGCGGATCTCGGCACGGTCGAAGAATCGCGTGCCGCCCACGATCTTGTAGGGCACGCCCGCGCGCAGGAACATATCTTCGAGAATACGCGACTGGGCGTTGGTACGGTAGAACACGGCGATGTCGTCGTAACTCGTGCCTTTGGCATGCAGTTTCTCGATCTCACCGGCAATCCAGCGGCCCTCGTCGCGCTCATCGCTCGCCTGGAAGGCCTGAATCTTCTCGCCATCGCCCTCGGCCGTAAACAGGCGCTTGTCCTTGCGCTGAGAGTTGTGGCGCACCACGGCGTTGGCGGCGCTCAGGATGTGGCCCGTAGAGCGGTAGTTCTGCTCGAGCTTGACCGTCTTGCAGTTTTTAAAGTCCTTCTCAAAGACCAGAATGTTGGTGATGTCGGCGCCGCGCCAGCTATAAATGGACTGGTCATCGTCGCCTACGACCATGAGGTTTTGGTACTTGGCGGCCAGTAGGTTGGCGATCTCGTACTGGACGTGGTTGGTGTCCTGATACTCATCGACGCTAATGTAGCGGAAGCGCTCTTGGTACTTGTCGAGTACCTCGGGGCGGGTGCGCAGCAGCTCGAGCGTGCGCACAAGCAGGTCGTCGAAGTCCATCGCGTTAGCGGCGCGCAGGCGGCGCTCCAGCTCCAGGTAGACCTGCGCGGCCTTTTTGTCGTTGGGGCTATCGGCGGACTTGAGCATGTCCTCGGGGCCGATCATGGCGTTTTTGGCCGAGCTAATCTTGCTGCGGATCATGTTGATGGGGAACTGCTTTTGCTCGATGCCGAGCGCCTGCATAATGTCACGCACCATGCGCTTTGAGTCATCGTCATCGTAGATGGTGAACTGACCGGTGTAGCCCAGCAGGTCGGCGTCCTCGCGCAGCATGCGCACGCACATGGCATGGAAGGTGCACACCCACATGCCGCGGGTGCCGCTGGGGATGAGCGCCGCCAGACGCTCGCGCATCTCGGCCGCGGCCTTGTTGGTAAACGTGATGGCCAGGACCTGCCAGGGCTTAACGCCCAGATCGCCAAGCATATGCGCGATGCGGAAGGTCAGGACGCGGGTCTTGCCCGAGCCGGCGCCGGCGAGCACCAGCAACGGGCCCTCGGTGGACAGGACCGCCTCGCGCTGGGCGGGATTAAGGCTATCGATATCGACGAGCGGTTTGGCGGGCTTGGGCGCCGGCGCGGGAGCGTCGTAGATGTCGAGCGGAACGAGCTCGGGCTCCGGCGCAGCGGGGGCGGTGTATGCATCGAGCGGCACGGGTTCCGGCGCGGGCGGCACGGGTACCGCGGCGTTCTTTTCCCAGGGCAAGGGCTGGGTCATGGGCGACTCCTCATCTGACGGACGGCGCGCCTGCGGGCGGCGCCATAGTTTGAGCCGTACCAGTATACCGAGCCGCGCGGACACCGACGCAAATCACACCACGACTCCGTGCGTCACCGTCAGGCCCGCCCCAGCGGATTTGGCGCAATGGGGTCAGGTTACTTTGCACCAATCTATTGACAATCACGAAACCACCGATGTCATGGCAGCAGCAGCGAGCGACGGTCAGGGCGAACAAATTGGCATGAAAAGGGGGCGGCATAGACCTTTTGGTCATGCCACCCCCTTTGAATGACAAGTTGTCGCCCTGACCGCCGCGCAGCGTCGACTAAGTTAGAGGCCGAGCATCGGCTCCAGGACGAAGAAGTACGCAAGCACCACGATGCCCAGAATGATGCGGTAGACGCCGAAGCACTTGAAGTCGTGACGGCGGACGAAGCCAATGAGCCACTTAATGGCGATGAGCGAAACCACAAAGGCCACAACGCAGCCCACGCCCAGGATGGCGATCTCGTTGGCGCCAAAGGTACCGCCCTTGATGAAGTACTTGACCAGCTTGAGCGCACTCGCGCCAAACATGACGGGAATGGCAAGGAAGAACGTAAACTTGGACGCCACCGAACGCGTGCAGCCCAAAAGCAGGCCGCCGATGATGGTGGAACCGGAGCGCGACGTGCCCGGAATCAGCGAGAGCACCTGAAAGCATCCGATGCCCAGTGCGGTCTTCCAACTTAGGTCCTCGAGCGTAGTGATGGAACCAAAGTCCAGATCCTCGTCATCGTCATCGTCCTCGGCAACATCTGCCGCGGGCGCCGCAAAGTGTGCACCGGCGGGACGTCCACCCGACACCACAGCACGCGAACCAAACGAACCGGCAACGGCCATTTCCTCGCGCTTACTCGCGCGCCAGTTCTCGATCACGATAAACAGCACGCCGTACACAATGAGCGCCAGCGCCACGACGGGAGCATTGTAGAAATGCTCCTCCATCCAGTCGTTGAGCGGCAGGCCGATCGCCGCGGCGGGAATACAGCCGAGAACGATCTTGCCCCACAGCACCCAGGTGTCGCGACGGCCCTCCTTGCCCTTGCTGGGCGAGAACGGATTGAGCTCATGGAAGAACAGCACACAGACGGCCAGAATGGCGCCGAGCTGGATCACGACCAGGAACATATTCCAGAACGTCTCGCTCACGTTCATCTTGACGAACTCGTCCACCAAGATCATGTGACCGGTCGACGAAACAGGCAGCCATTCGGTGATGCCCTCGACCAGGCCCATGAAGGCAGATTTTAGAAGCTCGATAATATCCAAAGGGACCCCCTCGTTAGACACCCGCCGATATTGTTCTGCGGACGGTGCGGGCGATGTCCCATTATCAACCGTTGGCGGCGCGCCTGCGCCTACCCTTACCAAAAAACTCGCCCGTTCACAGAATTGCGAGCGGTCAAACCCAAATCCTTGGGTATAACTGCAACAAGATAAAGTGTCCGGCGGCCAACGCGCCCGCGCCCGCCCGATGCACGAGCCCCGCGCCCGTGCGATAGACCAAGGAGGAAACCATGAACGAGGGCTATACCAAGGTATTTGTTTCACTCGACGGTACTGAGCAGCAGGATTTTGTGCTCGCACGCGCCATCAAGGTCGCCGCGAACAACGGCGC
>USAY01000135.1 GCA_900552755.1 uncultured Collinsella sp. | reverse complement strand
TGATACTTGCCGGCATCGATAGCATCGCGCACGGCCAGATCGGCAAACAGCGGGTCGCCCGCGCCGCGCACCGTGGTCACGCCACTTGCCAGTTGTTGTTGGGCGCTGCCCTTAAGAATATGGCGCACAATGGCGCGCCCCACGGGATTATCGAGCTTCTTCATCAGCGCGCCCGCATCGCCGGCCGAGACAGGCTTGCCCGAGCCGCACAGGTGCACGTGCATATTGATGAGCCCGGGCATGAGATACGCACCGGCCAGGTCGATAACCTCGGCACCCGCTGGCACCTGCGCCACAGCACTCGGCCCCATCCAGGTGATGACGCCGCGCTCAACAGTCACGGCCATATCGGGTTGCGGCTCCATATGCTCCGAACCATCCAGAATGGTCGCATTGATAAACAACGTGGGACGATCGGCAGACGCCATATCGAGCTCCTCCCTCACGATTAACTTGAACATTTGTCCATTATTATCCAGCGCGGCAGGGTTGCTGCGGACATATCGGCTAACGGAGGGAAGAGGGGATGTGGGGGGACGGAATACGTTGCAGCCCCACCCCAGCAACATCAGGGGAATGTCTCGATCTCTAACAGTTACGGGCCCAAACAGCCGCCAAACGTTACAGATTGAGACAAAGTCAGGGCAGCAGAGCGACCCCAGTAACATCCCCTACTCCCACTCCTGCTCGTAGATGTTGAGCGACTTTACGTACCGCCCCTGGGCACCCATGATGTCGCGGACCAGGCGCAAGAAGAAGCTGATGCATGAGGTGTCGAAGCCATCTTCCAGGTCTTCTGGATGAACGGCGCCAGGCCCGTCGACCGCCGTGTCACTCAGGCGTGCGATGTCATACAGATAGAGTTGTCCCGCCGTCAGCCAGACATCGTCGACGCAGGCGAGGCGCACCGCAATCGCGCCGTCGCTCCAATGCTCCTTTTGCACGATATGCGGGTCGTAGACATCAAAACGACGATCGGTGCGCGTATCCTTCAGCGCAACCATGCCGTTCGCAGGATCCTTGTCCAAAATACCAAAGCGCGAGAAATACTGCGTGTCGCGTACCTGCTCGAGCCGCTTGAGCGAGGCGGGCGAAAGCGATGCCGGCGGCTCTTCAACATACAGCTCGAGCAGCGTCTTGCCATGGCGATAGGAGCGCTCGAAGAGCAGCCAATCGGTAAACGCCATGTTGTAGGCCATGATTTCGTTTTGCGAAGGCTCAGTGCAATAGCTGAGCCATGGGTCGACAATGATCTCGAACTGTTCGCGCGCCGGCTCCAAAAACTGGAACTTCCGCAGCATCCAAAAATGGGCCATGTCGGCAATATCGTTGCCGACGGCTTCGGCTAGCTGCGCTCGGTCTAAAGCGTGGTCAGTCATGGCATCCTCCTCAAACTGATAGACCTCAATTTGAGCTTACGGGGAGGGTGGGCAGCCACGACCAGCGCGGGCAAAATAGGCCTCCGGCTGCAAACCAGATGCTGACCAAACACTTGACGAAAAGCTTGACCGAAAATGCGCACCGCAACAAAACCGCAGGCAGGCATAGACAGCCAACCCGCCTTTTCGAGCCAAGCGTCCACAGCCGCCACAGAAACAACAGGTGGCCACAGCCCAAGAAGTCGACAAATGAACACCCGTACGTCGACAAATGAGCAAATCGCTCGCAAACCCGCAAGGAGTGTCCCCGAATGCCGGCACATAAGGAACGTCCCCAGTTGCCGGCACTTGGGGACGTTCCTTTTGGGCCGGCCGTTGGGAACAGCCCTTGACGATTCAGCTGTGAACAGCCGCCTTACAGCTCCAGCGCGTCGGCGACTTCGGCAGCGCAGGCCAGGGCGTCGGCCATAGCGTTCACCACGAGCGAGCTGCCGTTACGAGCGTCACCGGCCACGTATACCGGCGTGGCGTCCGCGGCAACGTTGTCAGCACGTGCCGCAAGGTGCGAGCCCTCGGCAGCCATCACCGGCAGCGGACGACCAGCGGTGGCAACAGGCACGCCAACGGCGTCGAACACGCCATGCTCGGGACCCGTAAAGCCGCAGGCGATGAGCACCAGCTGGGCCGGCACCTCGTGCTCGGAGCCCGCGATGCGCTCCGGCTTACCGGCCGACCAGTCCAGATTGACCACATGCAGACCCGCGGCCGCGCCTTTCTTGTCCAGCAGCACCTCGAGGGTATCCACGCCCCAGGCGCGCATCTCGCCACCCATGGCAGCGATAGCCTCCTGCTGGCCGTAGTCGGTCTTCTTCACATTGGGCCACTGCGGCCAGGGGTTGCTCGCCGCGCGCTTATCGGGCGCCGCCGGCAAGAACTCAAACTGACGCACGCTGCGCGCACCCTGGCGCACCGCGGTACCCACGCAGTCGTTGCCGGTATCGCCGCCGCCAATGACCACGACGTCCAGGCCGCACGCGTTCACCACGGGCTCTCCGCCATCGAGCACCGAGACGGTCGAAGCCGTCAGGTAGTCCACGGCGTACACCACGCCCGGGGCATCAATGTTCGCAGCCGAAAGCCCACGCGGAGCACGAGCGCCGGCAGCCACCACGACGGCGTCAAAGCCATTGAGCTTGGCCGCCACCGCAGGGTTCGTAACGTCGGCACTCAGCTCGAACACAATGCCCAGCTCGCGCATGAGCGCCACGCGACGCTCGACCACGGACTTCTCGAGCTTCATGTTGGGAATGCCGTACATGAGCAGACCGCCCGGGCGGTCGTCACGCTCAAACACCGTCACGCGCGCGCCGCGACGCGCAAGTTCCCATGCAGCCACCAGGCCAGCCGGGCCAGAGCCAATCACAGCGACCGTGGGCGCATCCTCCCCTGCCGGCTCAAAGCGGCGCGGACCGCCATTTGCCCACTCATGGTCGCTGATCGCACGCTCGTTGTCATGGATCGTCGTGGGTTGGCCATCGACCGAACCCAGGTTGCACGCGGCCTCGCACAACGCCGGGCACACGCGACTCGTAAACTCGGGCATGGGCGAGGTGAGCGACAGGCGCTCGGCAGCCTCGTCCCAGCGGCCGCGGTACACCAGCTCGTTCCACTCGGGAATCAGGTTGTGCAGCGGGCAGCCGCTCGGGCGTGCCGTGCCAAAGCTCGCACCCATCTGGCAAAACGCCACGCCGCACATCATGCAGCGGCTCGCCTGGGCGCGACGTGCGTCGTCATCGAGCTCCACGTACAGCGGATCAAAATCATGGCTGCGCTCCTCCACGGGGCGAAGCTCGTGGGTCACGCGATCGATATCAAGAAAAGCACCGGGCTTACCCATGGCACTTACGCCTCCTTCTTGGTCGAAGCAACAGGGCTGGCAGCCACGGGCGCAGCGCCAGCCGCACCGCCCGCGACATCAAAGCGAGCGACATCCGCAGCGCTCGCGCGACCGGTCACGATGTCAAATGCCAACTCCTCGGCCTGCGCATGCGTCTTGCCCACGGCCTCGGCAGCAGCGACAATCGCCAGCACGCGCTCGTACTCGGTCGGAATGACCTTCACAAAGTGCTTGCTCATCGTCTCAAAGCTGTAGAGCAGCTTAATGCCGCGCGGGCTCTGCGTCGCGTCCACGTGCTCCTGAATGAGCGCGCGAATCTGCGCCAGCTCGTCGGCCGTCGGGGCCTTGAGCTCAACGCTCTCGTGATTCACGCGGGCGTCGAGCGTGCCGTATTGGTCAAAGACATAGGCCACGCCACCCGTCATGCCGGCGGCAAAGTTCTGCCCGACCTCGCCCAGGATGAGCGCCAGGCCGCCCGTCATGTACTCGCAGCCATGGTTGCCGCAGCCCTCGACCACCACGGTGGCACCAGAGTTGCGCACGGCAAAACGCTGACCGGCCAGGCCGTTAATGAAGCCGCGGCCGCTCGTAGCACCAAAGAATGCAACGTTGCCCACGATGATGTTCTCGTCGAACTTGTAGGTCGCATGCGGGTTGGGGCGCACCGACACCTCGCCGCCCGAAAGGCCCTTGCCAAAGTAGTCGTTGGCGTCGCCGCACACGTTGAGCGTAATGCCGCGCGGCAGGAACGCGCCAAAGCTCTGACCGGCCGAACCATCGCAATCGATGGTGATGGAGCCGGCGGGCAGGCCCTCGGGATGCGCCTTGGTCACCGCGTTGCCCAGGATGGTGCCCACGCAGCGGTTGACGTTGGCGATATCAGCGCGAAAGCGAATCGGACGCAGGTGCGCACGGGCATCGGCCGTATAGGGCACAAACAACGTGGAGTCGAGCGTCTTATCGAGCTCGCTGTCCGCAGCCATCTGGGGCAGGAAGTGACGGCCGTCGGCGCCCGGGATGTGGGCACCAAACTCACAGGTCGCGCTTGCCAGCACGGGCGACAGATCGAGCAGGTTGGCCTTGCGGTTGCCCGGGACCTCGATCTGGCGCAGGCACTCGGGATGGCCGACCATCTCGTCGACGGTGCGGAAGCCCAGGCTCGCCATGACCTCGCGCAGCTGCTCGGCAACAAAGAGCATAAAGTGCTCGACGTGCTCTGGCTTGCCGCGGAAGCCGCGACGCAGGCGGCAGTTTTGCGTAGCGATGCCGGCCGGGCAGGTATCCTGCTGGCAGTCGCGCTGCATGAGGCAGCCCATGGAGATGAGCGGCATGGTCGCAAAGCCAAACTCCTCGGCACCCAGTAGGCAGGCGACGGCGACGTCGGTGCCGTCCATGAGCTTGCCATCGGCCTCGAGCACCACGCGTGAGCGCA
>USAY01000134.1 GCA_900552755.1 uncultured Collinsella sp. | reverse complement strand
CGAGGTAGCCCTCCTGGTCGAAGTGCATGATCTCGATCTTCTCGGTCTCCTTCATGTGTGTCCTCCCATCACATGTGCACGATTCTATACATCGCGCTTCTTGCCGATACCAATTATAGCCATACGATTGCTTGTTATTTAATACCAATCCAAACTCACGAAGATTTACGACGAACGGTCGGTTTCCTTGCCCGAGTGGTATTACAACGCCATTAGTTGTCTATTTCGATCTCCGCTGCCAACGGGCGCTCCACAACTCGCAGGCTAAAAATGCGTTGCGCCAGACCCGCCCAAGCGTTTCCGGCGCAACCGCGCAGTTTAGTTATTCGGCTTCCATCTCCGCTGTCACACGGCGATACATCTCGATAACCTGAGTCGTCGCCTTGGACGGATCCTGATAGTAGCGGCCATCACACGTCTCGGCCGAGACATAGCCCGTATAGCCGTGGCGCATGAGTGCCTCGAGGTCGGCACGCATATCACGTTCGCCGTCGCCCCAGGCAAGATGCGTCGTGCCGCCGCCCACATCTACAAAGTGAGTGTGAACGATCTTGTCGCCCAAAACCTCAAAGTAGCCGTCGATCGTGTCGCCGGCAACTTCCATGGCGCCAAAGTCGATACAAGCCTTACAATTGGGGCGATCGACCGCTTCGAGGATGCGTGCCACATCCTGTGCGGTGTTGACCAGCACGGACTCCGACGGCTGCAGCGCCTCGAGCGCGACGCGAATACCGCGCGTGTCGGCGTAGTCGCACACCGAGCGCAGCATGGCAACGCTGCGGGCCCAGGCGTCCTCAGCCGGCTCGTCCAGATAGGCCCAACCACTCGTCACCAGAATCTGCGGCACGCCCAACTCAACGGCTACGTCAATCACATTCTTAAAGTAGGAGAGGATGCGTTTTTGGCCCGCCTCGCCGCGCACCGCGACGTTCCACGGCTTGGGGTTATTCTGCTCGGGGCAAACGCACACGATCTTGATGCCGTACTGGGCGGCAAGGTCGCGAATCTTGTCCACCGAATCGTGCTCGTGGCAATCCACATACAGGTGCATCGAGCCGGTCCACAGCTCGATATTGCGATAACCGGCCTCACCTGCAGCCTTAAAGAACGTCTCGATGCTGTAGTAACGATGGTTGATGTTCATGAGCGAAAGCTCGGGTACGGCCATAGCCCTCCCCTTTCGTACAGGCTTTTAAAAAACAGGGGGCCGCCGCAGATGCGACAAGCCCCCAAAGATCGACGCAACCGTTAGACGCGATTGAAGCGCGATTCGAACATATTAGGCAAGCACGCCAAAGTAAGCGCCGATGATGCCCACGACCATGGTGCAGAGGATCAGGACCATCGGGTTGATCTTCTTGGAGAGCAGCCAGTAGTAGAGCCAGAAGGCGGCCATACCGAGCATACCGGGCATGATGCCGTCCAGGATGTCCTGGAGAGTCTGGGCGGAGTCGCCCTGACCGATGGCGATGGGCAGCGAAGCCCAGAACATGTCCTTGCTCATGGCGCCAACAACCATAACGCCGACAATGCCGACGCAGGCCATGATCTTTTGCATCAGGCCGGTCTTCTGAGCCTTGTCGAGGAAGCCAATGCCCAGCTCATAACCCTTGATAGCGCCAAAGATACGAATCAGGAACGCCGGGATGTTGTAGACGAGCAGGAAGGCGATGGGGCCAAAGACGTTGCCGGCCTGGCACAGGCTGATGCCCACGGCAGCGGCGACGACGCGCAGGGTGGACAGGAAGAAGGAGTCACCCAGGCCGGAAAGCGGACCCATGAGGGCGGCCTTGATGTCGTTGACGCTCTCGGGCTCAACCTCGCCACGAGCGACCTTTTCTTCCATGGCCATCGCGATGCCACCCACGAAGGGAGCGAGCTGCGGGGTGATGTTGAAGAATGCGCTGTGACGGTGCAAGGCCTCGGCGTAATCATCGGGACGGCCGGCATAGATCTTCTTGAGCATGTTAGCGACCATCAGGCAGAAGGCAATGTTCATCTGCTTGTAGTAGGTCCAGGAGAACTCCATGCCCAGGGCGCCGGTGTTGACGGCGCTCTTGATGAGGTCGGAGCGCGTGATCTTGTTCTCGGGACTAGAAGTCATCGTCCTCATCCCCTTCCGCGGAGAGCTGGGGCTGGGCTCCGCCCAGGCCGAGCAGGTCGAACTTGTCGATGCCGATGATGATGGCGATCAGGGCGACGCCCAGGACGGGCACGTTGGCGTAGGAGCACAGCAGGAAGCCCAGGAAGTAGAAGGGCACGAGCTGCTTGGTGAGCACCAGGCGGCCGAGCATGGCGAAGCCCATGGCCGGCAGGATGTTGGCGGCAACGCCAAAGCCATCGAGGACGAACGTCGGGATGAAGTCGAGCAGGCCCTGAACAGCGTCGGCACCCAGATAGAAGGAGACCGAGCACAGGATAAAGGCCAGGACGACAATCACGAGACCGATAATCCAGTGCATAGCGTAGATACCCTTGAGGTTACCCTTGCTGGCAAAGACATCGGCACGGTCGACCAGAAGGGGCATACCGGCGTTGACGACGTTCTTGATGGCCAGGCACAGAGTGGCGATGGGCATCGCGAGCGCGATAGCGGCCTCGGTGCTCTGACCCAGCTGAATAGCGAAGGCGCAGGCGAGCACGCCGCCAATCGTCTCATCGGGCGGCACGTAAGCGCCGATGGAGATAGAACCCATGAAGAGCAGCTCGAGGCTCGCACCGATGGCGAGGCCGGACTGCAGGTCCCCGAGGACTATGCCGACGAGCGGGCACAGAACGATCGGGCGGAACGCATAGAGCGTACCGAGCTGATAATCGAGCTTACCGAAGGCAGCGATAAGTCCGATGAGGATCGCTTGAACAAGCATTGTTCCTCCCTTTGATCCCTCTTGGATCCGCGCGGCGATTCCCGACTTGTCAGCGCGCCCTTTTCCATGCCGACAATCGCCCAGACAGATCCAGCTTGTACCGGTGTGCTGTTAACACCTAAACCGGTGCAAATGATTTGATACCAATTATATAGTCATGCAAAAACTATTTAATACCAATCGCTCAACGGGCGCGTACTCTCGGTGAACGGTAGATGGGGGTAACGGGTAAAGCGTTTATCCGGTACGCCCACGGATAGGGGCGGCGCCGTACGTGCCGCCCCGTGGTTCCCAATTAGAGGGCGCTTAGGGCATCGACCTTGGGGTCGTCGGCCAGAGCGCGAATCTCGACCTCGACACCGCGGCCGACGAGCTCGCGAATGTCCTCTTCCTCGGCAGCAGTCACAAAGATCTGGCGGGAAATCTTACGGGCATCGGGACGCTGCTCGTCCTTGGACTTGGTGTTGCCCAGGTTGATGGAGGTGATCTGCGGGCAGCCGTCGACAAGCTGCTTGGCCTCGGCGATGCTGGCGACGCAGATGATCATCTTGTACTTATCGGTAACACCGGAGTTGATGGCCTCGATGGCGTGCTCCATGTCCTTGATGACGAGCTTGACATTGGCCGGCTTTCCCATCTTGAGCGTGGTCTTCCAGACGGGATCGTTGGCAACCTTGTCGCCAACGCAGAAGATGCAGTCGGAGCCCAAGCCCTGGACCCAAGAGACGGCCACCTGGCCATGAAGCAGACGATGGTCGACGCGAAGCAGTTGAATCATGATTGACCCCCAAAGGTCTCATGCCGGAAACCCGGCCCCATTAATAGCAGGCGGTGACTAGAACTCTTCCTCGTCATCCGCATCGGTCAGCAGGTCGTTGACAAACTTGACGCGCGTGTCGTCAGCCGCGAGAATCTCGCGGATAACCTGATCGGCGGGAGCCTCCTGGTCCGAGAAGAGCAGCTGGATCAGCAGCGGCAGGTTCATGTTGGCAACCAGGTAGGTGTTGGGGCGCGTCTGGACGATCTTGGTGAACTCGTTGTTGACGCTGCCGCCAAACAGGTCGGTGCACACGATTACGTCGTCGGCGGGGTCGAAGGTCGCCAGGAGCTTGGCGGCTTCCTCGGCGACGTCGGTGCGGCCGTCGACAAACATCGACAGGTCGTGGACGTTATCGCGCGCGCCCGAGAGCAGCTCGGTGCTCTCTTTGATGCCGGTCGCAAAATGCGCGTGGCTGGCAAAGATGTATTGCCTCATTGCGGTTTCCCCCAAATGAAATTAGTAGTCGAACTGGTGGTAGTAGCGGCGGTACTTGAGGTTGTGCTTGGTGACCAGCTCGTAGTTGCGCGAGAGGCGGTCGGTGGTGAGCACGGAGAGGATCCACGGGGACACGATGACGCGGAAGTCGTCGTCCAGGCCGGGGATGGCGTACTCGGCGGTGTCGATGATGACGTAGTCCTCGTCGCCGGTCACGCCGCTGGTGAGGAAGGCGCGGACGCGCTCGTCGAGGGCGCGGCACTCGTCCTCGCCCATGAACAGGAACACCGGGACGCCGGGCTCGAGCAGCTCGAGCGTGCCGTGGAAGAAGTCGTGCGAGGTGATGTGGCGGATGCGCTTCCACTGCATCTCCTCGAGCAGGCACATGGAGTACAGGACGGTCTCGCCCCACAGCGCGCCCGAGCCGATGAACATGGTGTAGTCGGCCAGCGCGTACTTCCTGGCGAGCTCCTCGGCGCGCGGCTCGAAGCGCTTGCGGATGTCGAGCATGTCCTTCCAGACGTCCCTCGTCTGCTCGATGAACAGGTCGAACTTCGGGAAGCAGCCGCGGCGGTTGAGCAGGCGCAGGCCGAAGCAGTCGGCGAGGTAGT
>USAY01000133.1 GCA_900552755.1 uncultured Collinsella sp. | reverse complement strand
CCCACTGCGGCCTCGCGAATCACCAGCGGCAGCTGGACGGACTCGCCGGGGGCAACCGCGCCGGGCATGAGCGTCTTGCGGCAGACCACGTCGCCGTCCACCAGGGTCTCGGCCGACAGGCAGACATCCTCGAGGGTGGTGAACCAACGCTTGTTGGTGACGGTCAGCTCGCCTGCCTCGGCGTCATAAGCCATGCGGACCGGGCAGATGACCTGGCCGTACTCGGTAAGGCCCGGGCTCGGCTGCTGCCAGGGGAACACCATGCCATCGATGCAGAAGTTGCTGTTGTTGGGGTAATCGCCGTTGTCGCCACCATACATATCGTAGACAACGCCGTCCTCGGCCACAGCAGCCAAACCGTGGTCGCACCATTCCCAGATAAACTGGCCTTGGATGCAATCCCAGCGATCGAAGACCTCCTGGTACTCGGACAGGCCTCCGGGGCCATTGCCCATGGAGTGGCCGTACTCGCAGTTGATGCGCGGCTTGGGGAACGGATGCTCGCCAAAGTCGTTCATCTGCGACACACGGGAGTACATCGTGGAAATGACGTCGACGGTATCGGCGTTGCGGTCCTCCTCGTAATGGACCGGACGATCATCGAGCTCGTGAGCCTTGGCGTACATCGCGCGGATGTTGCAGCCATAGCCGCTCTCGTTGCCCATCGACCACATAATGATGCAGGCGTGGTTGCGCTCCTGCATCACCAGGCGCTCAATGCGGTCGACGTAGGCCGGCTCCCATGCCGGATCGTCGGTGACCAGGGCGATGTTGCCGATATTCTCGAAGCCGTGGCTCTCCATATCGGTCTCGGCGACCAGCATGATGCCATACTCGTCGCACAGCTCGTAAAAGCGCGGGTCGTTGGCGTAATGGGACGTGCGCACCGCGTTGATGTTGTGCTGCTTCATGAGCTCCAGGTCGCGGCGCATGCGATCGAGGCCCACGGCGCGGCCCTTGTGATCGTCGTGATCGTGGCGGTTGACGCCATGCATCTTAAAGTAAGTGCCGTTGAGGTAGATATGATTGCCCTCGACCGTCACCTCGGCAAGTCCCTGGTGATGCGGAACGTACTCGCTGACCTCGCCGCCGTCGTAGACCTCAAACGTAAGGTCATAGAGGAAGGGGTCCTCGGGGTTCCAGAAGTGGGCATCGGCAACGCTGCACTCGGCATGGCCATCGACGCACTCGCCCGTAGCGACCACGTTCTCGCCATCGCTGAGCGTAAACACGACGCGGGAAGCGCCCTCGGCCACCGTATCGAGCGTAATCAGAGCGGCATCGCCCTCGCGGTGCGTGCGGAACCTAAAGTCGACCAGGTGCGCGGCGGGACGCTGCATAAGGTACACATCGCGGAAGATGCCCGAGGCCCACCACATGTCCTGATCCTCGATATAGCTGCCATCGCTGTACTGCAGGACCTTGACCGCAAACAGGTTGTCGCCCTCGACGAGCGCGTCGGTCACGTCGAACTCGGCAGACAGGCGCGAACCCTTGGTCATGCCGATAAACTGGCCGTTGACGTACAGCTCACCATAGCTCTCGATGCCGTCAAAGCGAATGATCTCGCGAGCGCCGGCAGGCACGGCGGGAAGGTTGACGATGCGCTGGTAGACGCCCGTGGGGTCGTCGGAGGGAACGAACGGCTGATCCACCGGGAACGGGAAACCCTCGTCGGTGTAGGCAAGATTGCCATAGCCATCCACCTGCCACAGGTGCGGAACCTCCACGTGATCCCACTCGGGCTCGTACGTAGAGAGCTCCTCGTTGGAAACGGCAGCAGGCCCCTCAAAGAGGCGGAACTGCCACGAGCCGGACAGCTGGACAAACCCGCGCGACAGCTCGCGGCTGTACGTAGCGGCGAGATCGGCGGTCTCGTAACCCATAAAGTACGCATGGGGTGCCAGGCGGTTCCTGTGGGTGAGCGCTTGGTTTTCCCAATCGTTAATGGCGTCCATGGTGATGCTCCTTCGTCATCGTAGTGATTCTTGTGCAACCGGTTGTCCTTATCTTACGGGCGATGCAAATAATTGTGCAACCGGTTGTCCGCTGAACGGTCGATTCTGCCGGATTAACGGTGCAACCGGTTGTACAACCGCCTCACTTATGTCACCCTGAGTATCGAAACTCAACGCAAAACATCGTTCTTAAGCTCGTAGGCAACCGCCACGCCCGCTGATATCTCACCCACACGAGACGTATTCGATTGCGGCTTGGTTGCAAAACGACACCTGTCACCGGATATCATGAACGCTGTTCAGGTGCACTATAGTAAGCTGTATCCGCACCAGCCCGTATCAGTAACAACATCGACCGCATTTTCCAGGAGACGCCATGACCCAACCAGTTCGCACCGCACCTACGCTTGCCGAGGTTGCCGCAGCTGCCGGTGTGTCGCGCTCCACGGCATCGCGCGCCCTCAACGATTCGCCCCGCATTAGCGAGGAAACCAAAAAGCGCGTCCGCGCGGCGGCCAAGGAAGTCAATTTTGTCCCCAACGCTCGTGGCCGAGCGCTCGCTGTCGGGCGCACGGAAATCATCGCCGTGCTCGTGACCGAGCCCCTGAGTGAACTCTTCAGCGACCCCACCTATAGCGAGTTTTTGAGCGGCATTACCGAGAAACTGTCGGAGTCGTCCTATCTGCCCGTTATCTTGCAGGCGTCTTCTATGCATGAGCGCAACCGCGCACGCGAGCACTTTGAGCGCCGCTCGTTCGACGCCGTGATCGACGTCTCCCCCTACAAGGGCAGCGAGCTGCTCGAGGTGCTGCGCGAGCTGGGCGTACCCACCGTGTTGTGCGGCCAGCTCGAGGGCCACCCCTATCGCGACGTGTTCTCGACAGTCTACTCTGACGACGAAGAGGGCGGACGCTTTGCAGCGCTCGCTATGAAAGAGCGCGGGCGCAAAGATATCGTCGCCGTGTTGGGACCGCAAGACAACCCCGCTGTTGTCGACCGCCTGCGCGGCTACCGCACCGTCCTGGGCGAAGACCTCCCAGGCGCAAACGTTATCTATACCGGCTGGAACAGCGGAGACGGCTATCAGGCCATGCACCAGATCCTCGCGCGCGAGATTGCTTTCGATGGCGTGCTCTGCGGATCGGACCGTATCGCGGCTGGCGTCATCACCGCACTCAACGAGGCAGGCCTATCTGTTCCGGCGGACGTTTCCGTCGTCGGCTTCGACGATCACGAGATTGCGGCGCGCTGCGTCCCCGCGCTCACGACCGTCCGCCAGCCCCTGCGCGAAGAAGGCCACATGGCCGCCAACATTGCGCTCGACATGATCAAGGGCGCCGAGCCCACCACCTCCGTGATGCACATGCAGCTAATCCAGAGAGACTCGCTATAAGAAACTGGGACAGACTTTCCGCCAGACAGTTGTTGCGAAAAGCCTGCCCCGTTTTGAGTGCTCATTCTGGGGCACAGTTTCCGTTAGACCGCTCAACCGGAAACTGTGTCCCATTATTTTGCCGAATTCTGGGTCGCGCTTTCCCAGAGGACCCCCTTTGGGAAAGCGCGACCCGTTCTGGACGCAGATTCCGGGATGCACTTTCCGCGACGCCCGGTCATCCCATGCCCTCACAACCTCGGCGCATAAAAAACGAGGGAAGGCGCGCGTCCTTCCCTCGTTGCAAGCAATATGTAGCCGCTCGCCTACATCAGGCGCAGGCTAACGTCCTTGAGCTGGGCGCCGCTAACGGCACTCGGGGCGCCCGACATGAGGTCGGAGCCGCTGGCCGTCTTGGGGAACGCCATGACGTCGCGGATGGAGTCGGAACCGGTGAGCAGCATGCACACGCGGTCCAGGCCCAGAGCAAAACCGCCCATCGGGGGCGCACCAAACTTGAGCGCCTCCATGAGGAAGCCAAACTGAGACTCGGCACGCTCCTCAGTAAAGCCCAGGAGCTTGAGCATGGACATCTGCATCTCGGCGTTGTGGATACGCATACCGCCGCCGCCGGCCTCAAAGCCGTCCATGACAAAGTCGTAGGTGCACGAACCGGCTGCCAGCGGGTCGGCCTCGATCTTGGCGATGTCGGTCTCGGTCGGCAGGGTGAAGGGCTGGTGCTCGGCAGCGTAGGCCTTGCGGTCCTCATCCCAGTGGAACAGCGGGAAGTTGACGACCCACAGGAAGTCGTGGCCCTCGCGCTTGATCTCGAGCGCGTTGGCCATGTGGGAACGCATGCCGCCCAGGATCTCGTCGGAGAGCAGACGCGGGCCGGCGGCGAACATCACAAGGTCGCCGGGCTCGACGTCCATGCGCTCGCGCAGAGCGGCCATCTCCTCGTCCGAGAAGAACTTGACGATGGGGCTGTTGATGGAGCCGTCCTCGCGGAAGGCGATCCAGGCCAGGCCCTTGGCGCCAAACGTGGAGGCCACGCCGGCGAGCTTATCGATCTTGGCACGTGCCCAGGCACCGGCGCCCTTGGCGTTGATAGCCTTGACGACAGAGCCCTCCTCGTTTGCGGCAGTCGCAAAGACCTTGAACTTGGAGTTGGCGAAGATGTCGGTCAGGTCGACCAAGTGCATGCCATAGCGGGTATCGGGCTTGTCGGAGCCATAGGTGTCCATGGCCTCCCAGTAGTTCATGCGACGCAGCGGCGTGGGCATCTCGACACCCATGCGGCCGAAGGCATCGGCCAGGACCTCTTCGAGCGCGCTCATGACGTCATTCTGGTCCACGAAGGACATCTCAATATCGACCTGGGTGAACTCGGGCTGACGGTCGGCACGCAAGTCCTCGTCGCGGAAGCACTTGGCAACCTGGTAGTAGCGCTCGACGCCACCGACCAT
>USAY01000132.1 GCA_900552755.1 uncultured Collinsella sp. | reverse complement strand
CCGTTGTACTTAAGGCTCAGAATGAAGGAGCCCGCAGCAACGGCGTCAATATCATTCGCCTCGAGCGCGACCTTCGTAAGGTCAAGCGCGCTCGAGCCGGACGTCACCACATACTGCGCGTTATCGACCCAAGTCTGAGTCTTGCCCTGGGCATCGCGACCAATGACGGTCACATTTGCGGCAACCTGGTCCTTAACGACAGGGGACGAGCTACCAGCCGTATAGGCAAACTCAATCTTCTGCCCCTGGGTGAGCTTGACGCTGCTCGCGCCAACCGAGGAAGACGCGCCGTCGACGAACAGCTGCCAGAAGGCATAAGTCGTCGGATCGTAGGCGAGCGTGCGGCCATCGCTCGGGGATGTGATGCTTTCGAGGTAGAAACCGTATGCCGTGTTCGGATCGTACTTCGCCTTGAAGCCCGTCTTCTCCTGCAGCTTAATGAAGGCATCCGCAGCCGTCGCGCCCTCATCGAGCTTGAGCTGCGTAGGTGCCACCCAGGTCTGAGCCTTGCCGTCGGCATCGGTGCCGATAATCGAGAACGAGACCTCGACTTGCTTCTTGGCGACATCGCCGGTTTCTGTCGGGTTCTCTGTCTGGACGGCAGTCGCGGCGGCAGATCCTGCTTGGCCAGCGGATGCCGTCGAAGACTGCTCGCTCGTGGCAGGGCTCTCCCCCGTCACCGAGCCTTCGTCGCCAGTTGCTGCCTCTGTTGTGGCGGCACTGGCTGCAGGCGCGCTCCCGGAATCCGAAACCTCGGCGCCGCTCTGCTCAGCGGTACCGCCCGCAAGCGCTGCGTCCTCGCCTGGCGTCGTAGCCTGAGCCACAGCGTCGGTAATGCCCTCGGCACCCTCGGCCCACAGCTGAGCCGGCGTGGTGCTGAAGGCCATCGCGAAGGCCAGGAATGCCACCAGGCCGCGCTTGGCTACGCCGCGCGCGATTACGCCACGGCGACGAAGCGAGGCACGCTGGCACTCGTCCTCAAACATATCCATTTGTCTCCTACTGTCTGTACTTGGAGCGTTGCCTTGAAGCTGCCCCACGTCATCGCGCATGTTGCGCTCGAGTTCCCCCATCGGGGTCCCCCTTCCCTCCAGAGCCCTATGCACACCGGCGGCATACGCCGCAGCCGCATGCAAGATGGGAGGCGATCCGACTTAACCTTAACGACTCGGGCGCGCCGTCCGATCTGCGACGCGAACATCCCGAGCCAAGAGGAATTACGGTTACTGGTACAGCCGGGGACTTGCACCCCGATTCTCCCAAACGCGCAGGAAAACCGCGCATTCGTGCGTCTCCGCACCACCATCTAGGCCATCGATTAAAACCGTCAATATGCTATCACGCAAAAGGGCCTCGCACGCAGGCGAAGCCCAAGGTAAAAGCTATTGTTTGCGATAGGAAAATGCGGTGACGGCCGCAGCCTCTAGTGCTTGCCGCCGTGACTGTTGAGCCAGATATTGCGACCCAGCATAAGCGCCAGCACCAGCGCGCTCACGTAGCCCATAAAGCCAATGACTGGGATACCAAACACAACCGGCTCGATGCGCGCGTAGTACACCACCGACGAACCGATAAACAGGCCGGCAATCACAATTGCCATCGACATGCGGTCGATAATTCCGCCCAGCTGTCGCAGCGCCTTATCGCTGCTCATGATCTGCGTGTTCACCTTAAGCTGGCCGCGCGTGAGCATACGCGAAGCCAAGCCCAGATACTCGGCCGCCTCGAGCGAGCCCTTCGCCGCGCGATAACTGCTCGCTGCAAAGTCGCGGCTCATCTCGCGCATGCGGGCGTAGGTGCTCTTCTCGTTTTTGATGTGCGTCTGGATGATCTGGATCATGTTGACGTTGGGCATGTACTCGGTCAACAGGCCCTCGAGCGTCACCATGCCGCGGGCGAACATTGTCACCACGCTCGGCAGCTCAACGTCATTTTTGCGCGCGAGGTTTAACAGCGAAGTCAAAAACTCGCCGATATCCAGGTCTTTAAGGTCGAGCCCGGCAAAGTCGGCAACAATAAAGTCCAAGTCGGACAAAAAGGCCGAATGGTCAAGCTCGGCCGAGTCGCCACGCGTCACGGCGAAGCGCATGAGCGAATCCTTGAGCTTGGGCACGTCGCCCTCGGCCACGGCGAAAATCATGTCCTTGACGATACCGCGGTCGTGGCTCGACATGCGTCCGACCATACCCAAGTCGATAAAGTAGACGATGCCGTCCTTGAGGATGATGTTTCCCGCATGCGGGTCAGCATGGAAAAAGCCGTCATCGAGCACCTGCGTCGAGTAGTCCTCGACGATTGCGGCACCGATCTTTTCCAAGTCATAGCCCTCGGCCACCAAGCGTTCAGGATCGGCGATCGAAATGCCGTCGACGTAGTCCATAACCACCACGTGTTCGGTGCACAGGTCCAGATAGGATTTAGGGCACGTCACGCCATGAACGCTCTTATGGAACTCGTAGAAGTCGTTGAGGTTTTTGGCCTCGGCCAAAAAGTTGGTCTCCTCGCGAAACGAGGTCCACAGCTCCTCGACTACGCCGTGCAGGTCAACGAATTGATCGGTGTTGACGAACTTGGAAACGATACGCACCACCGAGCGGATGATATCAATGTCCTGTGCCATAACCTGCTGCGCACCGGGGCGCTGCACCTTGACGGCCACGTCCTCGCCCGTCACCAGACGAGCGCGGTGCACCTGCGCGAGCGATGCGCTACCAAGCGGATTGGGGTCGATCGCATCGAACATCTCCCCCAGGCGCAGGCCGTATTCTTCTTCCAGACAACTGAGTACGACCTCGTACGGTACAGGCTCCACGTCGGAGCGCAGGCGGCGCAGCTCATCGCAAAACCGCTGCGGCAAGATCTCGGACCGGTTGGCCAGAATCTGCCCCATTTTAACGAACATGGGGCCGAGCTCTTCGAGCAGGCGGCGCAAACGAACCGGCGTGAGATTATCCCACACGCGGTACTTTTTGACCAGGCGAACAATCTGCCCGATGCGCTCGCGGCGACCCGCCGGCGTGAGCTGATATTCCTCGTCCGGCGCCATCGCGTCGGGCTCCTCGGGCACCATATCGACAGCGCGCGGCTTCTTGCGAGCGCCCGAGACGGCGGCATCGACCTCATCGACAACCGCCGCCTCGTCACCCAGAGGATCTAGATTGTTGTAATCGGTGGTGGAATCAGCCATCTGCGCTGCTACTCGGCCTCTTCGGTATCCTTCGCATCGTCGGGCTCAACGGACTCGACGGGCACCGAGGTCACGTTGTCCTCGACCGAATCGACGATGTCGCGCACATGGGCCAGGAAGGCCGTGCGCTCGGGGGCGGTCATAACGCGGACGCGAGCCAGAATGAGCTCGTCGAGCACGCGCTGGGCCGCGGTCTCGCCCTGCATGCCCAAGCGCTCGGTCAGATCGGAGATGGTACCGCCGGCCTGCTCGAACATGTCGGACACGCTGCGGGCGATATCGGGGGTGGCGGTGTCCTTGCGGACCTGTTCGCCTTTGGTGTTAAGGTCGTCGAGGACCTTCTTGCCGCCTTCGACAGCAACGGCGGCAGCGCCAAAGCCCACGTTAATGGCGCCGTTAACAAGCTGATCGAGTTTCATAACCATGGTTGTCTCCAATCACAAACAACTGCATTGGCGTTCTTGTACCCAAGATTGAGCGAAAGCGACAAAGCGTTTTACCTGATGTTATCGTTCATCGCGAAGGAATTCTTCATGGCGCAGCTCGTGGTGTAGAGAACCTTGCCCAGCAGAGCATCAGTCTCCACGCGCACAAGCTCGGCGAAGGCCTCGTTGGCGCGAGCGAGCTCGGCGGGCACCTCGGCCTCGGGCAGAGCGGCTACGGCAGCGTCGACGTCATGGATCTGCTTGTGGCCCATGCCACCGACCTTCTCCTGATAATCCTCGACCGCGCGGCCGCACTCATGGAAACGGACGTCAGACAGGGCGCCGATCAGGCGGTTGGCCCAGTAGAAGTTTTCGGACGTCACGCGAGCCTGCGTGTCGGCATAGTACTCGGGCATGGTCTCGACGTTGGCATACAGCGGAACCAGCGCGTTAAACGAGTTGGAGCCAAACGCCATCCACTGCACGGCGCGGTAGGCCGGCTGCGCATAGGGGCGCAGCTGCAGCACGGCAAGCTGGCTGTTGCGGTTGATGCCGATGGGGCGATAGGCGCCGCGCGTGGCGGGCGTGCCCTTGCTGCCGTAGCAATCGTACTCCGTGCCCTGGTAGTGGCTCGAGAGTACGTACTTGATGTCCTCGATAGTCACCTTGCGCTCGGGCACGCGGCTCCAGGGGATATCGTCGCTCTCGGGCGTGTAGTCGGCCTCGGGACCATCCCACACGTCGCTGGGGTTGAGGCAGCGCTGCATGTACCACGCGCGCGGCGTGTTGTAGACATGGTCGCTGTCGCTGTGCGAGCCAAAGGCCTCGCGCGGGTTAAAGACCGTCGCTGGACCGTCGCCCTCGACGCCCAGCGTCAGGTCCAGATGCCACTCGGCCATCCAGGAGCGCAGGTCGGCGGAGCACATGTGGTCGGCCTGGGCGCCCTCAGCGTCATCCAGGTCAAAGCTGTCGATACCCAGTTGGTTGGGCATGGTCACATAGGCGTCGTCGGGCACGCGCTTGGCGATCCAGTGGTGGCCGCCGATGGTCTCGAGCCACCAGATCTCGTCCACGTCGCTAAAGGCGATGCCGTTGTTCTCGTAGGTGCCATAGCGCTCGAGCAGGTCGCCCAGGATACGAACACCGTCGCGGGCGGACTTGGCATACGGCAGCACCAGGGTCACCATGTCCTCCTCGCCCAGGCC
>USAY01000131.1 GCA_900552755.1 uncultured Collinsella sp. | reverse complement strand
GCCACAGGCTACTGGTGAGCGACTGCATCACATAGAAACCGAGCGTGGCGGTCGAAAGGGTGACGATGACGCCTGCGGCTCGTGGATTGTCCGAGGCGCTGCGTCGGGTAGCCGCAAAGAGCAGGGAGGTGGCAGCGAGGACAAACGAGATCAACGAGGTCGATTTGTAGGAGAGGGCTGCCATTGCTGTGAGGTTGCCGGTGAAGGAGAGTTCGCCTTCCAGGATGGTGGTGAGCACCAAAACCGCTGCGAGCGACCGCATGCCTAAGGCGCCCGCCCTGTCCGAATCCATGACATCGGTAATGTCGCGGAGCAGCCCGCCGATCAAAAATGCGACTACGTACGTGGTAGCGCTCATGGACTTCTGGAGCCAAGAAAATTCGCCGGCGCTTGTCGCACTCATGGCGGCTAAATACCCGTTAACAACAAATGCGAGGATTCCAACGACGATGACCGCTGCCGTGTAGCTCCTCTTAGAGAGTCGACTCTTGGCCAGGCCAAACAGCGGCGCCATGAAGACCGTGGCGGCATAGACCCAGATAAACTCAAGCCCCAGCGTGTACCAATAGTGCGCGTGCAGGGAGACATCGGGAATGGGTGAGACGACCGTGGACCACGCGAGCGCCATGAGGCAATAAAACGCAGTAGGCAAGATGACCTTGCCAAGGCGCCGCGCCGTTCGTTGCATTTGCGACTTCCACGTTGCTCCACCGTCCCAAGCACGCGCGGCCGAAGCGATGAGAAAATAGCCCGAGATCATAAAGAAGACCTCGTTGGCCTAGCAGCCCAGCAAGTTAATAAAACCGAGCACGCCGGAATAGGGGGACATCGCAAGTGGGGCATATTCTACGGCGCCGACGCAGGCGGCTTGGAAGGTCCACTGAAAGGTGTGGAACACCGCGATGCCGGCGACCGCAACCAAACGCAGTGCTTCGATGGGTATGTTGCGTGCGGCTTTGGGCTGCATGACGTCCTTTCTTATCGGTTTGCCTCTGCGAGCTCCATAGATTATATAAACGCCCGCTGGCGCGCTGGCCCTTTGATACCATGAAACGACAGGTATTTCCTAAGGAGCACATTTGTCTACTAACGCCTCTGGCAGCCCTGTTCTGTCGCTGCTTATTCCCATTTACAATGTTCAGCGCTACCTGCGCGAGTGTCTTGATTCCGCCCTGGCGCAGACGCTCAAGGATATTGAGATCATCTGCATTAACGACGGGTCGACCGATAACTCGCCTGCGATTATCCGCGAGTACATGGAGCGCGACGCGCGTGTGAAGATGATCGACAAGGCCAACAGCGGCTACGGCGACTCGATGAACCGCGGGCTCGATATGGCGCGCGGCAAGTACGTGGGCATTCTGGAGTCCGATGACTTCATGGCGCCCGATGCACTGGAGAAGCTTGTGGCGGCTGCCGAGCACAATGACGCCGACTTTGCGAAGGCGAATTTTGACTTTTACTGGTCTAAGCCCGAGGAGCGCCGCTCGCTACACGAGATGTTTAGGGCAAGGGACTGCGGCAAGCCGGTACACCCGAGCGACACGACGCAGTTCTTTAAGCAAAAGCCGTCGATTTGGTCGGCCGTGTACCGCCGCGATTTTCTTAAGCGCAACGGCATCAAGTTTCTGCCGACTCCGGGAGCATCCTTTCAGGACACGTCGTTTGCCTTTAAGGTGATCGCCTGTGCCGACAAGGCCGTCTACCTGCACGATGCCGTGCTTTCGTATCGTCAGGACAACGAGAGCTCCTCGGTCAATTCTTCGGCCAAGGTCTTTTGCGTCAATGCCGAGTATGCCGAGATTGAGCGTTGGATCAGAGAGGAATATGCCCGCGACCACGCAAGTGATGACGTCGCGCGCATCCTTAAGTTCAATCAGCTCATTAAGTACGACTCGTATATGTGGAACTATGTGCGCTTGGCGCCCAAATTTTATAAGGAGTTCCTGGTGCAGATGGCCAAGGAGTTCCAAGCGGCCTTGGACGCGGGGGAGTTTTCGCTTGACGACCTCAAGCCGTGGAAGCGCGCGAATCTCGCTGCCATCCTCAAAGATCCTGAGGGCTGGGTTGACGAGCATCCGAGTTTTGCGACGGATGGTGCCTTGGGGCGTGCTAAGTATTACGCCTCGGTTGGAGGCCCAGGCGTGGTCGCCGCCTTCCTCATCGAATCGCTGAGGGGGTAGGTCGGCATGGGAGAGGCCTCGTGTCCTAAAGCTACCATTGTCGTCCCCGTTTACAACTCTGCGCGCTCCATTCAGCGATGCCTCAATTCGCTGTTGGCCCAGTCTGAGCGCTCGATTCAGGTTATCTGCGTCAACGACGGTTCGACTGATGATTCGTTGAACGTGTTGCGCCAGATCGCGCAGGCCGACGATCGCGTACTGGTGATTGACCAGGAAAACGCGGGCGTCTCGTGTGCTCGCAATGCCGGTATCGATGCCGCCGAGGGCGAGACCGTCTTTTTTGTGGACGCCGACGATTACATCGATGCCCAGACGGTCGAGCGCGTGCTGCATGCCATGGAGTCTGCAGATGCCGAGGCTGCCGTTTTTGGCGGCGTCTGTGAACCTGCCGATGCTGCCCCCAAACGCGTCCAGCAACTCATGAGCCCCAAAGCCGGTACCTTCGGCGCCCGCGATCCCCAACTGCTGTTCCATTCGAATGCGCAGCCCTATGCCTGCCGTGCGGCTTTTTCGCGCGAGCTGCTCAATCGCGAAGGCATTCGCTTCGCCCCCGGTTTGGCTTTGGGCGAGGACGTCGTCTTCCAATTTGCGGCTTATGCGCTTGCCCGCAAGACCGTCGTCATGCCGGACAAGTTCTACCACTACGTGATGGAGAGCGAATCGGCGACGCACGAGTTCAACAGTGCCGAGGCGCGCGCCAAAAAGCTTGACGCCCACATGAGGATGCTCGAGGAGGTCTTGGAGGACTGGGCGGCCTACGGTCTTTTGGACCTGTGTCCCGGCGAGCTGATAACTTGGTTTTTGGACCTAATTGTGTTCGACCTGGCGCGCTTGGATGCCGATGACTTCCATCGCGTGGCGGCTCGCGTCAACATGGACCTCGCGACGTTTTTGGGAACGAAGTGGGCGGATATGCCTGCTAAGGGCGCCGTTCGCCGTGTTGCCCACAAGCTCGTTGCGGCGACCCCGAGCGTTTCGATGACAGACGCCACGCTGTTCTATCTGTCGACTCGCGGTCTTAAAGCCTGCCTGGAGCGCTTTCTCTAATTCCAAGCGCTGCCGCCCGCCGCAACTCGGCTGCTAAAATAACCCTGTTACACGCTATTCAACAGGAGGTTCTCTTGCAGAACTCTGATACCCCTAAAGTTTCGCTGCTTGTCCCCGTTTGCAATGTCGAGCGCTACCTGCGCGAGTGCCTCGATTCCGCCGTGGCGCAGACGCTCAGCGACATCGAGATCATCTGTATCAACGACGGCTCCACCGATAGCTCGCCAGATATCATCCGCGAGTACATGGAGCGCGACCCCCGTGTAAAGATGATCGACAAAGCCAACAGCGGCTACGGCGACTCGATGAACCGCGGCCTGGAGATGGCGCGCGGTGAGTACGTGGGCATCCTTGAGTCCGACGACTTTATGTTTGAGAATTCGCTCCAAAAGCTGGTCGCCAAGGCCGATGCTGAGCATGCCGATGTGGTAAAGGGCGACTTTTACCTGTATTGGTCCATACCCAGCGAGCGCCGTGAGCTGTTTGGGATTATCGACGAGCATATGACGGGCGCGGCCTATCGCCCCGTCGATCGCCCGGGGATCTTCTACCGCAAACCTTCCATTTGGTCGGCTATCTATCGACGCGAGTTCCTCAACGACAATCAGATTCGGTTCCTTCCCACGCCGGGTGCCTCGTATCAGGACGCAGGCTTTAACTTTAAGGTTTGGGCTTGCGCCGAGCGTGCCGCGTTTATTACGGACCCCATTTTGTGCTATCGCCAGGATAACGAGAAGAGCTCCGTTAATTCGCCCAACAAGGTGTTTTGCGTGTGCGACGAATATGCCGAGATGCAACGTTTTTTGGACGAGCGTCCCGAGCTCAAGGCTCAGCTCCAGGGCATTTTAATGCGCATGAAGGTCGATACGTACCGTTGGAATGATGAGCGCCTGGTCGATGAACTGCGTGAGCAGTTTTGGGAGAAGGCCTCTCCCGAGCTCAAGGCCGACTGGGATGCCGGTCGCTTTGACCTGTCGCTGTTCGATCCGCGTGGCGAGACCGACTTGCGTCTGATGGTCAAGTCGCCCCGCGCCTATATCGATTCGCGCTTTGGTTTTAAAAAGCCGGGCAAGCTCAATACGTTTAAGCACTACTTTAAGATTGGCGGCCTGCTGCTGGTCTGGCGCGTGCTGACGTATCAGCACGCCTACGGCGACAACCCGCACCCCGATGACGTTCCGTTCGCACAGTAGGAGCACTTGACTATGGCTACCCCCAAGATTTCCGTTGTCGTTCCCATCTATAAAGTGGAGGGGTGCCTGGCCTGGTGCCTGGACTCCCTGCTTGCGCAGGATATGCCCGATTGGGAGGGCGTGCTGGTCAACGATGGCTCGCCGGATGGCTCGCGCGATATTGCGGCCGCTTATTGCGAAAAGGATGCGCGCTTTACGCTGGTCGATAAGCCAAACGGGGGCCTGTCGAGTGCACGTAATGCAGGCATCGCCGCGTCCACGGCGCCTGTCGTCGCGTTTTTGGATTCTGACGACCGCTTTACGCCCGATGCATGCCGCGTGATCGTCGATACCTTTGAGCGCGAGGACTGCGACGTCTTGACCTTTGGTGCGAATCCGTATCCGCTGGAGGCGGGGTATCCGTGGCTTAACTATGTGCTGAGCCCGCGCG
>USAY01000130.1 GCA_900552755.1 uncultured Collinsella sp. | reverse complement strand
AGGTGTCGCGCAGCAGTTGCTTTGCCAGCTCGCCACCGCCCTCGCCCACGGCCATGGTACCCAGGGCGCCGTAGCGGGTGTGCGAGTCGGAACCCAAGATCATCTTGCCGCAGCCGGCGAAGTTCTCACGCATAAAGGAATGGATGACCGCGATGTGCGGCGGGACAAAGATGCCGCCGTACTTTTTGGCAGCCGAGAGGCCAAAGACGTGGTCGTCCTCGTTGATGGTGCCACCCACGGCACACAGCGAGTTATGGCAGTTGGTAAGCACGTAGGGCAGCGGGAACTGCTCCATGCCCGAGGCACGCGCCGTCTGGATAATGCCGACAAAGGTGATGTCGTGGCTCGCCATGGCGTCGAAGCGAATCTTGAGCGCTTCGGGGTCGCCGGACGTGTTGTGTGCCTGAAGAATCGAATACGCGATGGTGCCGCGCTTGGCATCCTCGGGCATCTGCGTAATACCGCGCTCGGCAGCCTCGGCCGCGGGCACGACCTCGCTGCCACCGCGCAGGTAGATGCCGTCCTCGTACAGCTTAACCATACTGTCTCCCACTCTGCCCAAAAGATTTGGGCGCATAGCATACATTCGTTCAATATCGTGCCATAGAACGGTTGCGAGTGGGTTACGAATCTGCGCGTTCACTTTATCTCAGTAAAGCAAAGGACGAGCACCTTGCATCACTCTTCTGACAAGGAGTGTCCCAAAGTGCCGGCACAAAAGGAACGTCCCCAACTGCCAAGTGCCGCAAGAATGTCCCCTTTGACCAGTCATTTAAGAACGTCCCCAACGACTACCGCATCCGGAGCAAGGCAACGCCGCAGGTAGAGGACGGACAGCGAGCGACGTCCAGAGCGAACAAGTTGGCATGAAAAAGGCAAGGCATAGACCTTCTGGTCATGCCTTGCCTTTTGAATGACAAATTGTCGCTCTGGGCGGCGCGCAGCGTCGACCGGTCCGCCGTTCGTTAGAACGGCGGAACCTACAAATCCCCTCCGGCACCCAGCAGCTTGCGCATGACTTGCTCGGGGTTGACCGAGCCATCGCGCGGAGCCAGGGCGGTGATCTTCTTCTGCATCTTGTACTCGTGCAGCTCGTCCTCGAGCTGGCGCACGCGGGCACGGAGTTTTTCGTTCTCGCGCTCGCGCTCCTCGGCACGCTCCTTCATATCGAGGATGCGCACCACGCCGGCAAGGTTGATACCCTCGTCGGTGAGCTGGTTGATGAGCTCCAGGCGCTCGATATCGGCACGCGAATACAGGCGAGTGTTGCCGCCCGAGCGCTGGGGGTTCACCAGGCCCTTGGACTCGTAGACGCGCAGAGTCTGCGGATGCATGCCGGTCAGCTCGGCCGCCACGCTGATCATGTACAGCGGTTTGTTCCTATTGTCCTCGGCCATGCTACCTGACCCCTTTCCGTCTCGTTATCGTCCATCATAAGCCTGTGGACAGGCGCGTGCGCCACGACCGCCCTAGTACGTCGCCTTGTAACGGTTGACCTTCTCGCGATAGTCGCGCGTGTCGGCCTCGCGCAGCTTGGTCATGGCATCGCGCTCGTCATCGGACAGGCTCGTGGGAACCTGCACCTTGATCTCGACAAGCAGTGCACCGGTGCGCCCGCGATGCTTAACGTCGGGCGCACCCATCTCCTTAAAGCGGAACTTCTTGCCCGTCTGGGTGCCCGCCGGCACCTTCAGACGAACCGTCGCCCCGCCGGGCGTGGGCACGTCCACCGTGCAGCCGAGCGCCGCCTCGTAGACCGAGACCGGTACCTCCATGGTCACGTCGGCACCCTTACGCTTAAACAGCGGATGTTCCTCCACGTGCGTGGTCACGACCAGATCGCCGCGCTCGCCGCCGGCAACGCCATACTCGCCGCGACGCTTGTAGCGCAGTTTGCCGCCGTCGACCGCACCCGCGGGCACCGAGACCGTAATGGTCTGCTGCTCGCCCGTCGAGGGAATGCGATAGGTAACCTTGTGCGTCACGCCGCGAAACGCGTCCTCAGCCGAAACATCGACGGTCAGCGACAGGTCGCCGCCCTTGCGAGCACGGCTGCGGCCCGCGCCGGCATTACCCGCAGCCCCGGCAAAGCCCGAGCCCCAATCGCTGCCCCAGGCGCCGTTGCCGCTAAAGATGCTGTCGAAGATATCGCCCCAGCCGCTCGCGCCGGCACCGGCGCCGTAGCCACCGCTATACGCGCCGCCCGCGCCCGGCATGCCGCCGAACATGAGCATCTGGTCGTACTCTTTGCGCTTCTTCTCGTCCGAAAGCGTCTCGTAGGCCTCGCTGATCTCCTTGAACTTGGCCTCGTCGCCGCCGGCATCGGGGTGATATTTTTGCGCGAGCTTGCGAAACGCGCTCTTGATCTCTTTGTCGGAGGCGCTCTTGGATACGCCCAGGATGTCATAGAAGGTTTTGCCTGCAGCCATCGTAGCTCCTCTCCTGTTACGTCCGCCGTCCATGCAGACGACGGCTCATGCTTTCATATGGCACTAGGCCAGAAAGGGCCCCGGGTGTTGCCCCGGGGCCCTTCTCAATTACTCCTCGGTGCTCTCGGCCGTATCGGCCGCGGCATCCTCGGGCGCCGCTTCGGGCTCCGGTGCGGGGCGCTTCTCGCCACCGTAGGTCACCGTCACCATCGCGGAGCGCAGGATGCGATCCGCCATGCGGTAGCCCTTCTGGTACACGTCGTTGACGGTCTCGTCGTACTGCGATGCGTCCTCGACGCGACCCACAGCCTGATGCTCAAGCGGATCAAAAGCCTCGCCCTTGGGGTCGATGGGCTCAACGCCCTCGTGCGCAAACACATCGAGCAGCTTGGCATGTACCGCGTCAACGCCATCGACGAACTGCTTAAAGTCGTCGGTAAGCTCTTGGCTGCGGGCATGGTCGATCGCGCGCTCGATATCGTCAATCACCGGCAACAGCGCGGTGACAAGCTTCTCGGTCGCGCGCTCGCGCTCGGCAAGGCGCTCGTTGGCGGTGCGGCGACGGAAGTTCTCCCAGTCGGCCTGCAGGCGGGCGGTGCGCTCGGTAGCGTCCTTCGCCTTGTCCTCGGCGGCCTTCTGAGCCTCTGCCGCAGCGTCGAGCTCATTGCGCACGTCGGCAAGCTCCTTTTGGGCCTGCTCGAACTTGAGCTTAAAGTCGTTGTCGGCGGCTTCCTCACCGGCGCGGATAGCAGCTTCCACCATCTCGTCCTCGGTCATCGTCGCCTCCTTGTTGGAATCCTCTACCTGGTTCTCGGCAGCCTCGGCGGCCTCGGCCTCGTTGGCCTCGGTATCGTCGACGGCCTCTACGGGAATCTTCACGTCCTTCTCCTCAGAGTCAACGGGGGCGGCGCCAGCGGCAGCCGCCTCCGTGCGAGCTTTACGGGCGGACATGATTACTTGTCCTCGTCGTCCACAACCTCGTAGTCGGCGTCGACAACGTCATCGTCGGCAGGCTGGGCACCGGCGGCACCGTCAGTCTGCTGCTGAGCGTCGGCGTAGACAACCTGGGCCAGCTCGTAGGCCACAGACTGCAGGGACTCGCCGGCAGCCTTGATGGCCTCGACGTCAGAGCCCTCGAGCGCCTTCTTGGCGTCGGCGATAGCGGCCTCGGCCTTGGACTTCACGTCGGCGGAAACCTTGTCGCCCAGCTCGTTGAGGGTCTGCTCGGTGGAGTAGCACAGGCTGTCGGTCTGGTTGCGGACCTCGACCTCTTCCTTCTGCTTCTTGTCCTCCTCGGCATGAGCCTCGGCGTCTTTGACCATACGATCGACTTCGTCGTCGGACAGAGCAGTGGAGCCAGAAATGGTGATCTGCTGCTCCTTGCCGGTGCCCTTGTCCTTAGCGGAGACCTTGACGATGCCGTTGGCGTCGATGTCGAAGGTAACCTCGATCTGCGGCACGCCGCGACGGGCAGCCGGGATACCGGTCAGCTGGAACTTACCGAGCGACTTGTTATCGCGGGCAAGCTCGCGCTCGCCCTGGAGCACGTTGATCTCGACGCTGGTCTGGTTGTCGGCAGCGGTGGAGTAGACCTCGGTCTTGGAGGTCGGGATCGTGGTGTTGCGGTCGATCATCTTGGTCATGATGCCGCCCATGGTCTCGACGCCCAGCGACAGCGGGGTAACGTCGAGCAGCAGGATGCCCTCGACGTCGCCGGTGAGCACGCCGCCCTGGACGGCAGCGCCGTCAGCAACGACCTCGTCGGGGTTCACGGACATGTTGGGCTGCTTGCCGGTCATGGTCTTGACGAGCTCCTGGACGGCGGGCATACGGGTGGAGCCGCCGACGAGGATGACCTCGGTCAGATCGGAGAGCTTAAGCTTGGCGTCGCGCAGGGCGTTGGTGACAGGCTGCTTGCAGCGCTCGAGCAGGTCGCGGGTGATCTTCTCGAACTCGGCGCGGGTCAGCGTGTAGTTGAGGTGCAGCGGGCCGGACTGGTTCATGGTGATGAACGGCAGGTTGATGGTGGTCTGCTGGGCGGCGGAGAGCTCCTTCTTGGCGTTCTCGGCGGCCTCCTTCAGACGCTGCAGGGCCATGGGGTCCTGACGCAGGTCGACACCGTTCTCCTGCTGGAACTTATCGGCCATCCAGTCGATGACGCGCTGATCCCAGTCGTCGCCGCCCAGGTGGTTGTCGCCCGAGGTGGACAGAACCTCAAACACGCCGTCGGCGAGGTCGAGGATGGAAACGTCGAAGGTACCGCCACCCAGGTCGAAGACCAAAATGCGCTGGTCGGTGCCCTGCTTGTCCAGGCCATAGGCCAGAGCGGCAGCGGTCGGCTCGTTGACGATACGCTTGACGTTGAGGCCAGCGATCTTACCGGCGTCCTTGGTGGCCTGACGCTGGGCATCGTTGAAGTAGGCAGGGACGGTGATGACGGCGTCGGTGACGGTCTCGCCCAGATACTTCTCGGCGTCGG
>USAY01000129.1 GCA_900552755.1 uncultured Collinsella sp. | reverse complement strand
AACTGGGCCATCGAGGCATCAAGCGCGGCAATTTCGCGCTCGCGCGTTTTCTCACTTGCTATATCCACACTCACCTGAATCAGGCTATAAGCCCGCATGAGAAGTGCGTCCCCAGCCACAAAGTCCACCTCATGGCTTTTGCTCTTCTCTTTGATCAGCAGGCGGCAGACCGATCCGACCCTCACCGCGGGAGTCCTTCTTCTTAGCGCGTTGAACACTGCGGTCTCGAGCCTCTGACCCTGGTCCAATGCCGATGCGGGAGAGAATGCTCCAAACATCGCAGGATCGACAGCGTAGACCTTAGAAGCAGACCGCATGTTATTTGCCAGTGAACGCGTGAACTCCGGCACGGAGAACAGCAGGTAGGCATCCTCATAATACTCAAGTAAGTCGCTGAGCGAATTACGACTGACGGGTATCTGCCTGCTCTTGAACTCGTTGTACACTTTGTTCACCGACAGCTCTCGTCCCGAAGATGCCATACACCGCGTCAAGAACAGCGATGCCAGGCGAGGGTTCTTGACGTCGTAACGCTCAACGACGTCCATAGCGACCGTTCGCGAAGCATATTCCTGTAGCAGCTGAATCGCGTCTGCGGGCGTCTGCTCAAGCGTCGCGATGAATCCCCCTCGTTCAAGATATCCGATCAGATGATGTCGAAGCAGCGCTGCATCGCTTGGGGAAAAGGTCGCATCTGGCTCGAAAACGCTCCCCGTCTTATATCGAACGTATTCCGAAAAACTCAACGGAAAAAGCTCCCGTATAAGAGAACGACCCCTGAACTCGCTCTTAAGCTCTGAGGACAGCATCTTAGAAGAAGATCCCGTCACATAGACGGTCGCTTTCTCCGTATCGACTACACGCCGCAGAAACGCACCCCATTCGGGAATTTCCTGGATCTCGTCAAAGAAAATGTAAGCGCCCTCGGTTCGAGCAGCAGGATACAGCGCATAGAACGTGTCGAGCACGTCCGCCAGCAGCGATGACTCATACGGGCGCAAGCGCTCGTCCTCAAAATTAAAGTAAAGCATCCGGTCAAGCTCGACGCCCCGGCCCTGAAGCCGCTGCATCTCCTGATACAGGCGATACGTCTTTCCACAACGGCGGGCCCCCACAACCACATTTACGATGTTGTCGCGCTTTGGCTCCTGTGGGTTTCCCAGATCAAGGTCTCGCTCAAAGACCTGCGGAACCCCCTGCTGTTCAAAGTCCTTTATTTTCTGGGCGATCAAGTCGTTGAATGCCATGATTCTCCAATCTTGCTCTCTAGCTAATCAAAATTATACTGATTCTTGATTAATTAGAGAGCAAGATTGTGTGTAGCTTGATTAACACTTAAGCAAGTTTTTTCACTGTTATTGCTCCGAAGGATATCGAGTGGCTAAGAGGACAACCGAGCTCGAATGCGACTCCCCGAGCAGTCAATTTGGGACGGGGCTTTTTTGACTACCCTCCCCCTGTAGAAAGATCCCTAACGCAGTTGCGGTGAAATAGGGACTGTTTTTGCTGGTCAAACCGCAAAACAGTCCCTATTTCACCGCAACTTATTGGTGGCCTTTTGGGTGGCACTTAGCGCCACGGGTCAGCTTCGAACATTGGCTCGCGCTCGGGGCGGCGATCGCTGTAGGGATCGTAGCCGTCGTCGTCCTCGTTCTCGGCACGGATGTAGGGGTCGCGCAGCTTGGGCGCCGGTTTAGGCGCAGGCTTAGGTGCGGCGGGTGCCGCCTCAGCCACCGGTGCGTTCGTCTTGTTCTCGTCTTTCATCTGCATAGCTCCTTGCCATGTGCTCACGTTCAACACCATCGATTGTCGCAGAAAAAAGGGCGGCGGACCCAATTGGATCCGCCGCCCTTGGCGTTCGGCTCAAAAGGCAGATTTTAAGGCATGCCCCAAAATTTACTCGGCGTCGGGGACCTCGTAGGTGGCCGCCGACGTGTTGTCGCACACGACGGTAAAGCCGCCGTCCTTGTCGACATCGACCGTCACCTGGTCGCCCTCGCGCACCGTACCGTCGATAATGGCGGCGGCGATGGCGTCCACGACCTCGCGCTGAACCAGGCGCTTGAGCGGACGGGCACCGAACACGGGGTCAAGGCCACCCACGGCGAGCATCTGCTTGGCCGCCGGGGTGATGGCAAGCGTCATGCGCTCCTTGGCCAGGCGCGCGCGGACGTCGGCAAGCTGGATGTCGACGATCTTCTCGATCTGCGCCATGCCGAGCGGATGGAACACCACGATATCGTCGATACGGTTGAGGAACTCGGGGCGGAAGGTCTGAGCCATGGCCGCGTCAACCTGATGGCGCATCTCCTCCTCGTCCTTGCCGGAAAGCTCGGCGATAGCCTTGGAGCCCACGTTGCTCGTCATGATGATAATCGTGTTCTTGAAGGACACCTGGCGACCCTGACCGTCGGTCAGACGACCGTCGTCAAGCACCTGCAACAGCACGTTGAATACATCCGGATGAGCCTTCTCCATCTCGTCGAGCAAGATCACGGAGTACGGACGACGGCGCACGGCCTCGGTGAGCTGGCCGCCCTCGTCGTAGCCCACATATCCCGGGGGCGCGCCGATCAGACGCTGGACGCTGAACTTCTCCATGTACTCGGACATGTCGATACGCACGAGCGCGCGCTCGTCATCGAACAGGCACTCGGCAAGCGCCTTGGCGAGCTCGGTCTTGCCCACGCCGGTGGGGCCCAGGAAGAAGAAACTGCCGATGGGCTTGTCCGGATCGGAGAGGCCCGCACGGCTGCGGCGCACGGCTGCGGCGACGGCGGAGACGGCCTCGTCCTGGCCGATGACGCGCTTATGCAGCTCGCCCTCCAGGCCCTTGAGCTTGTCGAGCTCGCCCTGCATCATCTTGGAGACGGGCACACCGGTCCAAGCGCTCACGACCTCGGCAATCTCATCGGAGGTCACCTGTTCGTTGAGGCCCTCGCCGTCCTGTTGCTTTTGCGCCTCGAGCGCGGCCTCGGAATCTTGAATCTGCTGCTGCAGACCAGGAATCACGGAGTAGCGCAGCTCGGACGCACGGCCCAGGTCGCCGTTACGCGTCGCGCGCTCCTCTTCGCTCTTGGCCTCGTCGAGCTGCCCCTTGAGCTCCTGCACGTGGTCGATGGCGTTCTTCTGGTTGAGCCAGCCGGCCTTTTGCACGTTGAGCTTTTCTTGGACCTCGGCAATCTCTTGACGCAAGGCCTCCAGACGCTCCTTGGAGGCGTCATCGGTCTCTTTCATGAGCGCCTGCTCCTCGATCTGCAGCTGGGTGAGCTGACGCGTGGTGGCGTCAATCTCGACCGGCATGCTGTCGAGCTCCATGCGCAGGCGGCTTGCGGCCTCATCGACCAGGTCGATGGCCTTGTCGGGCAGGAAGCGGTCGGCAATGTAGCGATCGGAGAGGTCGGCGGCGGCCACGAGCGCGCTATCGGTGATGTGCACGCCGTGGAAGATCTCGTACTTCTCCTTGAGGCCACGCAGGATCGAGATGGTGTCCTCGACGGTAGGCTCGCTCACCATAACGGTCTGGAAACGACGGGCGAGCGCCGCGTCCTTCTCGATGTACTTGCGGTATTCGTCGAGTGTGGTCGCGCCGATCGCATGCAGGTCGCCACGGGCGAGCGCAGGCTTGAGGATGTTGCCGGCGTCCATGGAGCCCTCGGTGGCACCCGCGCCCACGATGGTGTGGAGCTCATCGATGAACAGGATGACCTTGCCCTCAGACTTTTGCACTTCCTTAAGCACAGCCTTCAAGCGGTCCTCGAACTCGCCGCGGTACTTGGCGCCGGCGACCAGCGCGCTCATGTCGAGTTCGATGAGGTCGCGGTCGCGCAGGGTGCTCGGCACGTCGCCGGCCACGATACGCTGGGCGATGCCCTCGACGATGGCCGTTTTACCGACGCCCGGCTCACCGATGAGCACGGGGTTGTTCTTGGTGCGACGGGACAGGACCTGGATAGTGCGGCGAATCTCATCGGTACGGCCGATGACCGGGTCGAGCTTGCCGGCGCGGGCCAGGTCGCAGATGTTGCGACCGTACTGCTCCAAGGCCTCAAACTGGGCTTTGTCTTCGGCAGACGTCACGCGGTCATCGCCACGCAGCTCCTCGTAGACCTGCTCGATGCGCTCCTTGGTCACGCCGGCGTCGCGCAGCACGCGGCCGGCCTCGCCCTTGTCCTCGGCAAGTGCCATGAGCAGATGCTCGGTCACCACAAAGCTGTCGCCCATCTTGGTGGCCTTCTTCTCGGCCTTCTCGATGACGCGGACGAGCTCGTTGGACAGACCCATCTGCTGGCCCTCGCCCGAAACCTTGGGCGCGTGGTCGATGGCATCTTGTGTGGAGCGTGCGAGCTGGGCTGGGTCGGCACCGATGCGCTCGATAATCACGGAGATATTGCGCTCGCCGGCACCGAGCAGGGCAGACAGCAGGTGAATCGGCTCCACCGCGCCGGCCTGCGCGTCAGCAGCCGTGCTCATGGCGGTCTGCAACGCCTCGCGCGACGTCATTGCTAGCTTATCGATTCTCATGGAATCACCTCTCTTGGGGCGGCCGCCCTACGGGGCGGCTTCACGTTGTTCGAGAAGTATTGTTGCCAGCTTTGCGCGTTCTTATACACAAATCTAAGTCTCTATATATAAGATTTTCTGAGTGATTGAAGGATAGGGTACTGAGACGCCGACCCACTGCATCCCCGACGACCAACCGTCTCGATCTGTAACATCTAGCAGCCGTTTTTGGGTCCAGATGTTACAGATCGAGATGAAATGATCGGCAGCGCCCGTTTGTCTAAATCTGTAACAACTACTCGGCAAATAAGGGTCCATCTGTTACAGATCGAGATAAACAGAAGACACCCGAATCGATAATCTAAATCTGTAACACCAAGCCCACTTTTAACGGCCCAGATGTTACAGATCGAGACAGACTGAAAACCACCGCAAAGGGGCACCTTTGTGGTGGTCGCGTTCTCTACTCTTTTG
>USAY01000128.1 GCA_900552755.1 uncultured Collinsella sp. | reverse complement strand
ACTGCGTGCTCTACCAGGGCGTCACGCTCGGCGGCACCGGCAACGAGACCGGCAAGCGCCACCCCACCCTGGGCAACAACGTCACCGTGGGCACGGGCGCCAAGGTGCTCGGCAACATCCGCATCGGCAACAACGTCAAAATCGGCGGCAACTCGGTTGTCGTCAAGGACGTGCCCGACAACTGCACCGTCGTGGGCGTGCCGGGACGCATCATCAAGCGCAACGGCTGCCGCGTGTTCGAGGAGAGTTTCGACGCCAAGCAGCATCGCGAGTACATGCCCGATGACGCCGCCGAGCAGAGTGCCCTCAACCGCCAGGGCATCACCGAGAATGCCCGCCGCGTCAAGGAACTCGAGCGAGAGGTGGCCGAGCTCAAGGCCCTCGTCGCCAAGCTCGTGGACGAACGCTAGGAACGCAAGCGGCACAAAACGACATCGGCATCAACGCAAAGGCGCGCCAGGGAATTCATCCCCGGCGCGCCTTATTTGTGATGTGGCAAAGAGACTGTCCCTTTGTCACATTATGCGAACTGGCTCAGATAGAGGTCGGCGTAGGCACCCTCGGCAGCCAGCAGCTCCTTATGCGTGCCCTGCTCGATAATGTTGCCGTGATCCATGACCAAGATCAGGTCGGCGTCCACGATCGTCGACAGGCGGTGCGCGATCACAAAGCTCGTGCGCCCGCGCATGAGCGCGTCCATGGCACGACCGATGGCAAGCTCGGTACGCGTATCCACGCTTGAGGTCGCCTCGTCCAGGATGAGAATCGCCGGGTTATTGAGCAGCACGCGTGCGATGGTCAGCAGCTGACGCTGGCCCTGGCTGATGCTTTCGGCATCGTTGGCCACGCGCGTGTCATAGCCCTGCGGCATGGTGCGCACAAAGAAGTCGACCTGCGCGGCGCGCGCAGCCGCCACGATCTCCTCACGCGTCGCCTCGGGACAGCCGTAGGCGATGTTTTCGGCAATCGTGCCATCGAACAGCCAGGCGTCCTGCAGCACCATGCCAAACTGCTGCCGTAGCTCGCCGCGGTCCATGCGGCTCGTATCCACGCCGTCGAGCGTAATACGCCCGCCGTCAATCTCGTAGAAGCGCATGAGCAGGTTGATGAGCGTCGTCTTGCCCGCGCCCGTGGTTCCCACCACGGCAATCTTCTGGCCCGGCTCGGCGGTAAACGACACGTCGTGCATAAGCGGCTTGTCGGGCGAATAACCAAAGCGCACGTGCTCAAAGGAGACGCGACCCTCAACGCGACCCGGCAGCTTGGCGGCCTCGTCCGGCAGCGGATCGGCCTCCATCTCGGGCTCATCGAGCAGGTCGAACACGCGCTCCGCACTCGCCAACGCGCTCTGCAGCGAGTTGAAGGTAAACGACAGCTGCGTCATGGGTTCGGACGCCTCGTAGATAAACTGGAAGAACGCCTGGAACACGCCGACGGTCATGTGACCGGCAACCAGCATGCTGCAGCCCACCAGCGCGATCACGATCTGCGCCAAACGGCCGATAAAGCGCACCGCAGGGCCGACGGCATTGATCATAAAGTCGGCCTTGGCACTCACGCGTGCCAGCTCGCCCGAGGCCTGGTGCACCTCGGCAGAACTTTGGCGTTCGCGGTTAAACGCGCGGATCACCAGACGGCCCGAATAGCCTTCCTCGACCGCACTCGTAATCTTGGACACCCACTCCTGGCGCTCGCCCGTCACATCGTGTGTGCGGCGCGAGACGACCTTCGTCACCAGCAGCGACAGTGCCGTAAAGAACAGAAAGACGAGCGTAAGCTGCACGCTGAACACGAACATCACGCTCACAGCACCAACAACCGTGCCGATCGACACGAGCAGCTGCAGCAATCCGCGCTGCATGCTCTCGGACATCTTGTCCAGGTCGTTGGTCGCGCGGCTGACGACCTCGCCGGGACGATGCGCGTCAAAATAGGCGAGCGGCAGACGGTTGAGCTTTTGCGCGATGCGGTTGCGCAGGCGCAGATTGAGACGCTCAGCGACGCTCGACATCAAAAAGCTCTGGAGCGCATAGAACGAGGCAGCGGCAGTCCAGATCATAAAGTAGACGAAAATGGTCCTGCCGCAGTTCTCCCAGGTGATGCTGAAAGTGGTGTCGTTGGCAAACGCCACCTGAATGTGGCCCCACAGCTCATCGATCACGCGGGCGCTATATGCCGGCGCGGCGGTGTTAAAGATGACATAGAACACAATGCTCGCGAACACGATATAGAAGCGCCAATGGTCGCCGGCAGCCTCACTCCACAGGCGGCGCACCGTCGCCCAGGTATCCCGAGGCGTCTCGTCCTCGTCTTCGTCGTCCACGTCGCGCATACGCTCTGCCTCGGCGCGGGCGCGCTCGTCCTCGGCACGTTCGTTTTCCTCGTAGAGCGCTTGGCGGCGAGCCTCGCGCTCCGCCGCCTTGGCGGCTTCGTCCAGGTCGGGCGCGACGCCCGTCTCCTCGACTGTCTCTACAACCGCAGCGCCATCGACGATGCCCTGCTTCTTGAGCTCCTCGGTCATGCTACTCACCTCCCTTCATCTGCGATTCCGCGATTGCGCGGTACACCTCGCAGGTTTCCATGAGCTCGTCGTGCGTGCCTAGGCCCACGATCTCGCCGTCTTTGAGCACCACGATCTGATCGGCATGCAAAATAGTCGAGATGCGCTGGGCGATGATGAGCACCGCGGCATCGCACGTCTCGTCCTGCAGCGCATGGCGCAGTGCCGCATCGGTCTTAAAGTCCAGGGCCGAAAAACTGTCGTCGAAGATATATAGATCGGCATGCTTCATGAGTGCGCGGGCAATCGCCAGGCGCTGGCGCTGACCACCCGAGAAGTTCGTGCCGCCCTGGGCCACCGGCGTATCGAGCCCCTGGGGCTGGTCGAGCACAAAGGTGCTCTGGGCAACCTCCAGCGCATGGAGCATGTCAGCCTCAGTCGCGTCTTCGTTGCCAAAGCGCAGGTTGCTCGCCACCGTACCCGAGAACAGCCATGCCTTCTGCGGCACATAGGCGATACGCCCGCGGATGTCGTCTTGCGAAAGGTCGCGCAGATCGATGCCATTCAGGCGAATGGCGCCCTTCGTGGCATCGTGGAAGCGAAGCAAGAGCTTGGCCACCGTCGACTTGCCCGAACCCGTCGAGCCTACAATCGCCGTGGTCTGGCTACGGCGACAGGCAAAGCTCAGGTCGCACAGGGTATCCTCGTCGGCATCGTCAAAACGGAACGACATGTGGTCGAACACGGCCACCGCGTCGGCACCGTCAACAGACTCCGCCGCGCACGTGTCCAGCGTGCGCTTGCCGTCCACGATGCTCGGCTCAATCTCCAACACCTGCTGCGCACGGTTCAGGCATGCGGCGGCGCGTGGGAGCGTCAGAATCACCATCTGCGCCGTCATCACAAAGAACAGGATCAGGATCGCGTACTCCAGCACGGCCGAGATGCTACCGATTTGCATGGCGTGGACGCCCACGCGGTTGCCGCCCACCCACAGCACCGCCACCTCGGCGATATTCATCAAAAAGAAGCTGGAGCTGTCGAGACCCACAAACAGGTGGTTGACCTTGATGGCATTGGCCGCGTAATCGCTAAACACCTCGTCCAGGCGCTGCTCCTCGTGGCGCTCCTTGTTAAATGCGCGGATGACGCGCACGCCCACGATGTTCTCGCGCAGCACCACGTTCATGCGGTCGATAAAGCTCTGCAGGCGCATAAAGATCGGCGCGGCGTTGGCAACGGTAAAGACCGCCGCCACCAGCACGATCGCAACCACCACGCCCAGCAGCGTACCCATGGCGGGATCGATGAACCAAGCAAAAATGATGCCTGCCACGGCCAAGAACGGCACCGGCAGCACCAGCTGAATCGTCTGAAGGACAGCTTGCTGAATCACGTTGATGTCGTTGAGCGAGCGCGTGATCATCGAACCCGTGCCAAAGCGCTCAAAGTCGCTGGCGGACAGCTCGAGCGACTTGTCGTACACGGCATTGCGGATATCGCAGGCCACGTTGGCGGCCAGGCGCGCCGAAAGATAGCAGCCCAACACCGTGCCGCCGCTGGCCATGCCGGTCGCGATAAGCATGTACAGGCCGTTGCGTAAAATATAGTCGACATCGCCCGTGGTAATACCGGTGTTGACCATGTTCGCTAGCATCGTGGGAACCAACAGCGTACCGACGTTATCTATCAGCACCGCAAACAGCGTCACCGCAATCAGCCCGCGATACGGCCTCATAAACCTCATCAAGAGTCGCATGTGTCCCCCTCGCCCTTATCGTCAGCCTCGTTCTCGGCGGCCACTTGCCGTTTAAATGCCTCGCACTCTTCGTTAAGAACATGGGAGAACTTACCGACCAAGCGCATAATCTCGCGCTGCTCCCACAGCTCGAGCGCCTCGAATGCCTGTTGCTCGGCTTTTTGCGCCGGCAACGCGTAGCGCTTGGCAAACCGCACGCCTTCTTCGGTCAGTCGCACAACCTTGTTCTTACGACTGCCCTCGGCAAACTCCAACGTCGCAAGCCCTCGCGCCCTAAGCGTCTTAATCGCCGAATTGATGGTCTGTTTGCTGTAGAACCATTCACTCGTCAGCCGACTCACGGCAACGCTTCCGCCCGCCGCACTCGTGTCGACGAGCATCCAGTAGGCGCAGTCCGAAAGACCGCAGGCGCGCGCGAACTCCGAATAGACACGGTCAAGCCCGTTGAGCATCCGGTCGAAATCGACCAGGCTAACTGCACTATTCATCTCTCCCACCATTCGATAGTCCGAGTTTTGACCAATTTATATCTCTACATTAGTCCGAGTTTTGACTATCGTCAATAAGCTCGTTGTTTATGGTCGTCCCTACATAAGCATATCGACAAAAAAGACCGCCGGCGCGGGGGCGGCGCCAGCGGTCACGTGAAAATCGAGTTTTATTGCCTGTTAAGCGGCGACGGCCTCATAGACCGTAGCGCCCGAGAAGCTGTCATGCAGGCT
>USAY01000127.1 GCA_900552755.1 uncultured Collinsella sp. | reverse complement strand
GCGCGCGAGTCGATGGAGCTCACCTTTGGCGACGAGGGCATTACCTTTGAGGAATCGCTGACCGCCGCGCCCGAAAATGCCGGCGCTATCGGCGACCGCGTGCGCGTGGCAGCGGCGGATTCCGCCGACCGTGCCGCACGCCAGGAGGCCCATGCTTCCATTCGCGAGCGTAAGGCCGATGCGCTCAACGCCCGCTCGCTCGAGGCGGGCGCGGCCCAGGCTGCCGCCGGTGCCGCCGTGCCCACCATCTCGCGCGGACGCGTGACCTTTGTCGATGCTGCCCTGCCGCAGGGCGTGGTGGTGCCCGATGCCAACCTGGCCGTGTTCTCAATCGCCGACCTCAACGCCCGCATGGACGCCAACCGCGCGCGCAGCCGCCGCAAGGTGGACATTACGCAGATCACCTTCCCGTTTAAGCCGGGCGACTACGTGGTGCACGCTACCCACGGCATCGCGCTCTTTAGCGAGATCGCGCGCCAGGAAGTGGGCGGCAAGGAGCGCGACTACTTTTTGCTGGAATATGCCGACGGCGACAAGCTCTACGTGCCGTTGGAGCAGGTCGACCGCATCACACGCTATGTTGGCCCCGACGGTGACAAGCCACGCCTGACCAGGCTCAACACCGCCGACTGGACGCGTGCCACCAATAAGGCGCGCAAGAATGCCAAAAAGCTGGCGTTTGACCTGGTCGATCTGTATACGCGCCGCTCGTCGATCACCGGTATCGCCTGCCCGCCCGACACGCCCGAGCAGATCGAGATGGAGCAGAGCTTCCCTTACGACGAGACACGCGACCAGCTGGAGGCCATCGCCGACATTAAGGCCGACATGGAGGCGCCCAAGCCCATGGACCGCCTGCTGTGCGGCGACGTGGGCTTTGGCAAGACCGAGGTTGCCCTGCGCGCGGCGTTTAAGTGCGTGGACTCCGGCCGCCAGGTCATGGTGCTCTGCCCTACGACCATTCTGGCCCAGCAGCACTACGAGACGTTCTTTGAGCGCTTTGCCCCGTTTGGCCTTGAGGTCGAGGTGCTCAGCCGCTTCCGTACGCCGGCGCAGCAAAAGCGCGCACTCAAGGCGTTTGCCGAGGGCACAATCGACGTGCTGATCGGCACACATCGCTTACTTTCGGCCGATGTGAACCCCAAGAACCTGGGCCTGGTGATTATCGACGAGGAACAGCGCTTTGGTGTGCAGCACAAGGAGCAGCTCAAGAACCTGCGCGAGCAGATTGACGTGCTCACGCTTTCGGCAACGCCTATTCCGCGAACCATGCAGATGGCCACGAGCGGCGTGCGCGACATGAGCCTGATCACCACACCGCCGACCGGGCGTCGTCCCGTGATCGTGCACGTGGGGGAGTACGACCCCGACGTGGTGAGCGCGGCGATTCGCCTGGAGGTGGGTCGCGGCGGCCAGGTGTACTACGTGTCCAACCGCGTCAAGACCATCGACGATGCCGTGGCGCGCGTGCACGAGGCCGCGCCCGAGGCGCGCGTGGGCGTGGCGCACGGCAAGATGAGCCCGCGCGAGGTCGAGGACGTGATGATTGAGTTCGCGACCAAAAAGATCGACGTGCTCATCGCCACGACCATCGTGGAGAGCGGCATCGACAACGCGACCGCCAACACGCTGATCATCGAGGACTCGCAGCGCCTTGGCCTGGCGCAGCTCTACCAGCTCAAGGGCCGTGTGGGCCGCTCTGCCACGCAGGCCTACGCGTACTTTATGTTCCCGGGTGAGCTGCCTCTCACCGAGGAGGCCACGGCGCGCCTGACTGCACTTTCCGAGTTCCAGGACCTGGGCAGCGGCATGCGCATCGCCATGCGCGACCTGGAGATCCGCGGCGCCGGCTCGCTTATGGGCGCCGAGCAGCATGGCAACTTGTCGAGCGTAGGCTTTGACCTGTTTACGCAGATGCTGGGTCAGGCAGTGGCCGAGGCGCGCGGCGATGACGATGCCGGCGTGGAGGCGGCGAGCGTGGGTATTAACCTGCCGGCCGACTACTTCTTGTCCGAGGAGTACCTGCCGGCGGTGGACCAGCGCGTGCTCGTGTACCGCAAGCTCGCGGCGGCCGAGGACCTGGAGAGTATCGACGAGGTGCAGGAAGAGACCGAGGCCGCGCATGGTGAGCTGCCGTTGGCGGGACTCAACCTGTTCAATCGCGCGCGCATCCGCATTCGCGGCGAGCGCCTGGGGCTCGAGAGCGTCACGCTCAGCGGCGGTCGCATCACGTTTTTGGGCGTCGACGTGCCCAAGAAGGTGGCCTTTGAGCTTAAGACCCGCTATGGCGCGGTGAACTTCCCCAAGAGCCGCAAGTTGTCGGTGCCCTACAAGGCGGGCGCCGGCGCGGGCAGCGGCCTGGGTCGCGGCCTCGACGCCAACGACGGCACCGGCCCGGTGGCCGCGGCACTCATGCTGCTGCAGCAGCTGGGTGCCAGCGACGACGACTAACGGGTCGACGCTGCAAACGCCCCATTTGGGCAATCTGACCCTCACTCGTCGGTCGCGTACGCAAGTACGCTTCCCTCCTCCTTCGGGCCACCTTGCCACAAATGGAACGTTTTCGCTTACTTATGCTCAACCTGTAAGGGTATTTACGGGACAAAGCCATCTTCGTCTCACCCACATTGCAGGTTGACTGCCCTTCGCCCGACCGAAAGGAAAGCATGTTCGGATACATCTATAAGAAAGATGTCGCCATTATCGCGGTTGTCCTGTGCCTTTGTCTGGGCGTGGGCAGCTTCTTCGATTATCAGATCTCGAGTGCGCTGTTCAACATCGGCAGCATGTACGGTCGCTTTGTCGAGGCGGCCGGTGAGCTGCCGTTCGAGCTGACGGCGAGCATCGCGGGCGTTATGCTCGTGCGCTCGGCACGCCCCGATTCCAAGGCGAGCAAGTGGCTCGCTGCGCTGGGCGTTTTGATCAACGTGGGCCTGGTCGGCTACGAGATTATCGGATCGCTGCGCGTCGGCGGCAAGCTTATTGCGTTTCAGCTGGTACTGACGTTTGCGTTGGTCATCGCAGCCAACTTCATCGCCTATCGCCTTACGCGCGACACCGACCCCGACGATCTCACGCGCTGGGCGTTGATGGTGCTGGCCGCGTGGGCCGCTCAAGCCATCATCCTCAACGTCATTGTTAAGCCGCTGTGGTCGCGCCCGCGCATGCGCGTGATCGAGGTCACGCCGGGGCTCAATTTTCAGCCGTGGTGGGTAATCGGCAATCCCGACAAGTTGACCTATATCGCCGCCGGCGTGATCAAGGACGGGTTCAAGTCGTTTGCGAGCGGACACACGGCGCATGCGGCGATCGGCCTTATGCTCGCCGGGCTTCCCGCGGCGGCCTTTAAGGAAAAACCGTCGCGCCGCCGCGTGGCCTTTTGGACGGCGGCTGCGGTCGCGGCGCTCGTCGCCTTTGGCCGCATCGTGATCGGAGCGCACTTTTTGAGTGACGTGAGCTGCGGTTTTGCTCTGGTACTGGCGCTTGAGTGTCTTGCCGCGCGCATTGCCTATCCCAACGGCGTACAATAGCTCCGTTTGAATCATCTGGCCGATACCCGGTAAGAGATGATTGCCATGCTCGCGTTTAACAACGATTATTCCCACGGCGCACATCCGGCAGTGCTGCAGGCGCTCGTCGACACCAACATGGAGCCGCAGCCCGGCTACGGTACCGATGCACACACCGAGCGTGCCAAGCAGCTTATCCGCGAGGCCTGTCAGGCCCCCGATGCCGACGTGTTTTTTCTGGTGGGCGGCACGCAGGCCAACGCGACGGTGATCGATATGCTGCTTGCGCCCTACGAGGGCGTCGTTGCTGCCGAGACTGGCCACGTCGCCTGCCACGAGGCGGGCGCCATCGAGTTTGGCGGCCACAAGGTGCTCACCATCCCCGGCTACGAGGGCAAGATACACGCCGAGGACCTCGAGAACTATATCCAGGTGTTCTACGAAAACGAGAGCTACGAGCACACGGTGTTCCCGGGCGCCGTGTACGTGAGCCTATCGACCGAGTACGGTACGCTGTACTCCAAGGCCGAGCTCGCGGCGATTCACGCGGTGTGCCAGAAGCGCGAGATTCCGCTGTTTGTGGACGGTGCTCGCCTGGCCTATGCGCTGGCGGCCGATGAGTGCGACATTACCCTGCCCGAGCTGGCGCAGCTGTGCGACGTGTTCTACATCGGCGGCACCAAGTGCGGCGCGCTCTGCGGCGAGGCTGTGGTGTTCTGCGGCATGCACGCCCCGGCGCATCCCATTCCGCGCATTAAGCAGCACGGCGCGCTGTTGGCCAAGGGCCGCCTGACGGGCGTGCAGTTTGAGGCGCTCTTTACCGATGGCCTGTATTTTGAGATTGGTCGCCAGGCGATCGAGACGGCCCAGGCGCTGCGTCGCGTGCTGCACGAACGCGGCTTCCAGTTCTTCTTGGAGACGCCGACCAACCAGCAGTTCGTGATCCTGCCCAACGAGGACATGACCCGCATTCGCGAGCATGCGGCGATCGAGTACTGGGAAAAGTACGACGATACCCACACGGTGGTGCGTTTTTGCACCAGCTGGGCCACGACGCAGGAGGATATCGACGCGTTGGCGGCTGTCCTGTAGGTTGACGTGATGACGAGGGGCCGCCTTGCGCCTGGGTTTGGCGTGGGGCGGCCTTTGCTTTTGGGGAAGAAGGGCTGTATGACCGAGATGTCCGAGCCGAAGATCCGCCTGGCGACGCCCGAAGACGCGCCGGCGTTGCTTGCCATCTATGAGCCGTATGTGCGCCAGACGGCGATTACCTGCGAATACGAGGTGCCGAGCGTTGAGGAGTTCGCCGGGCGCATCGAGCGTACGCTCAAGCGCTATCCGTATTTGGTGATGGAACTCAACGGGCGTCCGGTAGGCTATGCCTATGTGAGTCCGCTTAACAGCCGCGAGGCATACGACTGGTCGGTCGAGACGTCGATCTACCTGGCGCGTGATGTGCGCCACGGCGGGCTGGGCCGCAAGCTGCATGACGCGCTCAAGCAATGCCTGATCGCGATGGGCATCACCAACATGTGCGCCCTCATTGCCGTGCCGCACGACAAGGACGACGAGTACCTGACGCACAACAGTCAGGATTTCCATGCCCATATGGGATATCGCCTGGTGGGCGCCTTTGACCGCTGCGCCCAAAAGTTCGGCCGCTGGTACGACATGTGCTGGATGGAG
>USAY01000126.1 GCA_900552755.1 uncultured Collinsella sp. | reverse complement strand
AGTCCCTATTCCACCGCAACTTCATGGGGATGTGTGACAATGCCCGTCGGAAAACATCTGCTGTCTTTGGGGGCCTATCTATGCTGTACGAGTTTTGTGCCGAGAACTTTGAGCGGGTGCCGGCGGCCATCGAGGCCGGTGCGGGGCGCATTGAGCTGTGTGACAACCTCGCCGTCGGTGGCACCACGCCTTCCGCCGGCGTTATTAGCGCTACAGTCAGCTACGCTCACGAGCACGACGCGCGAGTGATGTGCATGATTCGTCCGCGTGGTGGCGACTTTCATTACGACCAGGACGAGCTGCGCATGATGGAGATGGACTTGGGTCTTGCTGTGAGCGCCGGCGTTGACGGCCTGGTCTTTGGCTGCTGTAAGCCCTGTGCCGGCGGCTGGGCGCTCGACGAGCTCACCCTCGGCGCCCTCGTTATGGCTACGGGCTGCGCGACCGAGGAATGTAAGCGTGAGCCCATCGACATCACCTTCCACATGGCATTTGACCAGCTCTCGCCCGAGTCTCAGCTCGATGCGATTGATACACTTGCCGACTGCGGCGTTACGCGCATCCTCACGCATGGCGGCGCTGCCGGTACGTCGATCGAGGACAACTTCGAAAACCTGGCTCGTTTAATCGAGTATGCGGGTGATCGTTTGACCATCCTTCCCGGCGGCGGCATCACTACGGCAAATCGTGACGCGGTCGCGGCGGCGCTAGGCGTCTCCGAGCTCCATGGCACCAAGATCGTGCCGCTGGAGGTATAACCCGTGGCGCTGGTATTTGACGTTCAACAGGCGAGCGGCAAGCCCGACGATAATCGTCGCCCTGGCACCGCGTGCCCCTTTTGCGACACGGAGGGGCTCGCCAACATCATCCAGCGCGATGGTGACTGCATCTGGCTCGAGAATAAGTTCAAGACCTTGCGGGCCACCCGTCAGACTGTATTGATCGAGTCGGCCAATCACGACGCCGACCTGGTGACCTATGAACCGGATGAGCTGCATCATGTGATGCGGTTTGCCCTGGGCTGCTGGCAGCAGATGATTGATTCCCAACAGTACCGCAGTGTGCTCATGTACAAGAACAAAGGCCCGCTTTCGGGCGGCAGTCTGGTCCATCCGCACATGCAGATTGTGGGCTTGGAACAGGAGGACGGCTATGCTTCGCTGACTTCCGCCAATTTCGAAGGCATCAATGTCTGGCAGCAGGGGAGAATCTCGGTCAACATCTCAACCGAGCCGATTATGGGATTCTTTGAGGTCAACGTCTCGGCTCCACAGGGAATCGCCGCCAGCGACGACGTCCGCGACCAAGCCGAAGCGGACCTGTTTGCCGATGCGATTCAGGTGGCCCTGCGCTATATCCTGCACGAGCACCACGGCGGTCGCGCGGAGTCGTACAACTTGTTCTTCTACCACATGGACGGCCGGACCATTGCCAAGGCGCTGCCACGTTGGGTGGTATCGCCCTACTTCGTGGGCTATCGTCTGGCCCAGGTCAATGCCGAGACCACGCTCGATATCGATGCTGAGCGCCTACGCGCACATCTGGAAACGCTCGCATAGCAAGGCGAACGCCTGCGAAAAGCGTGCTGCCTAGCGTGCCATCGCGTCGCGGCCGGCTTCGACCCGCTTGCGCTGTTTGGCGCGCTCCTCGCCGGTTAGGCGCTCAAAGAGATGCCCGATAATCGAGGCGAGTATCTGCTGAAACAGCGTTCCGCACATGACGGGAAACACGACTTCGCCGGGAAAGTACTGCGTGGCGATGACGGCGCCCGAAGAGATATTGCGCATGCCGCAGGTAAAGCACATGGTAGTCGTCTCGCTATATGGCAGATGCAGCGCACGTGCGACCAGAAAACCGACGACAAAGCCGCTGATGGCGAACGAAAGGATAAAGAGGGCGACTTCCAAGCGCTCAACATTCATGTGCAGCACGTACTCGCTCATGGCGGTGGAGTTGGACGCGATGACACCCATCATCATGAACTTGCAGGCGGGCGAGAGCGCGGGGGAGAGTTTCTCATGACCCCAGCCGCGCGTGAGTTCGTTAATGACGATACCGAGCACGGCGGGTATGGCGATCATGAAGGCCATATTCTGCATCATGCTCGGCACATCGATCGAGACCGTGGCGCCCAGCAAGAGCTTGAGCGTAAGAGGAATCGTCACAGGCGAGATAACCGAGGACGTCAGGATGATGGTGAGCGCGAGCGGGCCGTTGCCGCCGAACATGCTAATCCACATAAAGGCAGTGACTGCCACGGGTACGCTGTACTCGAGCACGATGCCGCAGACAAGGTTGGGGTTTGAACCAAAGAACAACGACCCCATGGCATAGGCTGCTATGGGAATAAACACCGCCGAGACCAGCAGCGCCAAAATCAGGTGCAGGGGACGGCGGAACACCTCAGCTACCTGGTGGAAGGTGTTGCTGAGCGCGCCTTGGAACGTCATGAAGGCAAACAAGGTGGGAACGATGGGCTTGAGAACGCCGATCTGCTGAGGAAAGAGCACGCCGAGCGCCACGCAAATCGGAACGATGATCTGCATGTGCCCCGCGAGAAATTTGCCCAGTCCAACCCATTGCTTCATATGCGCTTGTGACTCCCTTTGCTCGTGAATCCGTTTTGAATGGATATGCTAGACGCTCGCATGCGTCCGTGCGTCAGAAACGCTCGAATATTTCGAGGCTATTACCGGCATCGTTTATCGAAACCGCGGCGTGCTGCGGCGATTTGCGTCCGCGCTGCACGGTATAATAAATCCGTTCAACAGATCTGCCTGCCGAAGCGGGCATACACAGAGGACTCATCGCTATGAACCGTGAGAGGTATCGCGGCGACCTGCCCCTATCGGGGGTGGGCGCCTATGTCATCGCTTAAGACGACGCATCGCTGGGCGGTCGCTCAGCAAAACCCCGAGCTCGAAAAGGAGCTTTCGGCTGGCCTGGGCATACCCGGGCTGGTGGCGCGCATTATGGTTGCGCACGGCATTACATCCATTGAGGAAGGCCGGCTATTTTTGACGCCTTCGCTCGATCGCGACTGGGCCGACCCACTCATTATCCCGGGCATGTCGGTCGTTGCCGACCGCGTCGAGCGTGCCATTCGCAACCACGAGCGCATCGCGGTCTTTGGCGATTTTGACGTTGACGGCATTACGTCGACCTGCCTGTTGACCGAGGCGCTGCGCACGTTTGGCGCCAATGTCACGCCGTTTATTCCGCATCGCTTTGACGAGGGCTACGGCCTTTCGCGCGCGGCACTCGACCGCGTTAACGAGCTCGCTCACCCCCAGCTGATCGTGACCGTCGATAACGGCATTGCCGCCAAGGAAGAGGTCTCCTATCTGGAGAGCCTGGGGATCGATTTGGTGGTCACGGACCATCACGAGCCCTCCGACCAGGTGCCGCAGGGCGTGCCCCTGACCGACCCCAAGCTCGAGGACGAGGGTCCCTCGCGCGAGCTTGCCGGTGCCGGCGTGGCACTCAAGCTGGTGCAGGTCCTGGGCGAGCGTCTGGGCAAGCCGTCTTATTGGCGTTCGCTGATAGAGGTCGCGGCGCTGGGCACCGTGTCCGACATGATGCCGCTCACGCCCGAGAACCGCGCACTGGTCGCCGAGGGCATCCAGCAGATGCGCGTGACCGCCCGCCCCGGCTATATCGCGCTTGCCGCACTTGCCAAGGCCGACCTCTCTAGCATTACGGCCGACGGCCTGTCGTTTTCGCTCATTCCCCGCTTGAACGCCGCCGGCCGCATGGCCGACCCCAAGCTGGCGCTCGACCTGCTGCTTGCCCGTGATCCTATCGAGGCAAGCGCGCTGGCGGCCGAGCTCGAGGAGATCAACCGCCAACGCCGCGAGATCGAGGCCGAGCTTACGCGCGATGCCATGGCAAAGGTCGAGGAGACCTATGATGGCGGTCGCGCCATCGTCGTGGGTGGCGAGGGCTGGCACGAGGGCGTCAAGGGCATCGTGGCGAGCCGCCTGACCAACCGTTATCACGTGCCGGCGCTGCTGTTCTCGATCGAAGACGGTATCGCTCGCGGTTCGGGTCGCTCGGTGGGCAAGGTCAACCTGTTCGACGCTGTCGAGCGCTGCTCCGATCTGCTGATTCGTCGTGGCGGACATGCGGGTGCGGTGGGCGTGACCATCGAGGCGTCCAAGCTCGACGAGTTCCGTCGTCGCCTTTCCGCCGTGCTGTCCGAGCTTCCCGCCGAGGACTTTGAAGACACTGACGAGGTTGCCGCCACCGTCGACCTCTCCGAGCTGAATATTGAGACCATCGAGCAGATCTCCCGTCTTGAGCCGTTTGGCCAGGGCAACAAGGTGCCGCTGTTGGCGGCCGAGGGCGTGACAATGTGCGATCGCGCCGTGGTGGGCAAAACCGGCGAGCACATGCGCTTCGTGGCGACCGATGGCGCCGCGAGTGTGCCGGCCATTATGTTCCGCGTGCCGCAGATCGATAAGCTCATCAATTGCGATAGCGCCGTCGATTTGGTGTTCGAGGCCGTGGCCGAGCATTGGCAGGGTCGCGTAAAGCCAAAGCTCATGATCAAGGATGTTTTGGTCCGCGATACCACGGCGCCCAGCGTTGATGACCCGGCATGTGAGCTTCGCCGCGGCGTGGAGCCTGCGGACGCCGGTCTTCGTTTGGAGTCCCGCAAGCGCCAAACGCTCGCCCAGCTTTCCTATACCGAGCTGACGCGCTCGCTTATCCATAGCTTTATCGGCTCGAACCAGCCGCACCGCGCGCAGGTCGAGGCGCTCGATGCCCTGGCCGATCACCAGAGTGTCTTGGCGGTTATGGGAACGGGCCGCGGCAAGTCGCTCATCTTCCATGTGCATGCCGCGCGTGAGGCGGTGCTTCGCGGGCGTGCGAGCATCTTTGTCTATCCGCTGCGCGCGCTCGTTGCCGACCAGGCCTATCACCTCTCGTCGACGATGGCCGCGCTTGGCATTGGCGTTGGCGTGCTGACCGGCGAGACCGTGGAGGCCGCACGCGATGACGTGTTCGCCGGCCTAGCTTCGGGCCGCACCGGTATCGTGCTCACGACGCCCGAGTTCCTATCTATCCACCGTGACCGCTTCGCGCGTTCGGGCCGCATCGGCTTTGTCGTTATCGATGAGGCGCATCATGCCGGTCTTGCCAAGGGCGGCGACCGCAGCGCCTATCTCGACATGCCCGATATCCTCAAGGCCCTGGGCGA
>USAY01000125.1 GCA_900552755.1 uncultured Collinsella sp. | reverse complement strand
AATATCAGCTTTTGGATACCGATACCCGCGAGGTTTTCGCCAAGGGCAACTGCGAACGTATCGGTTCGGACATGGGCATCTTTGGCCACTCCGAGAACGGTGGCGCCAAGCAGACCGAGGAGGTCCCTTTCCCCGATCATCGCTCTGCTATCGCTCGCGTGCTCGAGGAGCTTGAGAAGACCGACTTTACGATTGATGGCATTGGTCATCGTATCGTTCAGGGCGGCTGGCACTTCGATGATTCCGCAGTTGTCGACGACGAGGTTATGGCCAAGATTCTCGAGGTGGCCCCGCTCGCCCCGCTGCACAACTACGGCGAGGCCGCGGCGATTGAGTATTGCCGTGAGAAGTATCCGGAGCTGCCCAACGTGGCGGTCTTCGACACCTCGTTCCACATGACCATGCCCGAGGTCGCCTATACCTACGCGCTGCCCAAGGACGTGTGCGACAAGTACCACGTGCGCAAGTACGGCGCTCACGGCACGAGCCACCGCTATGAGTGGATGATGGCCAAGGAGATCCTGGGTTCGCGCTGCCACCGTCTGCTTTCGTGCCATTTGGGTAACGGTGCTTCGCTTGCTGCTATCGAGGACGGCGTGTGCCGCGACACCACGATGGGCCTCACGCCGCTTGACGGTCTGATGATGGGTACCCGTTGCGGTTCCATCGACCCGGCCACCGTGTGCTATCTTCAGCGCGAGGGCGGATACAGCTATCAGGAAGTCGATGACATGATGAACAAGCAGTCTGGCCTGCTTGCCATCTCGGGCATCTCCAACGACGCCCGCGACATCCGTACACGCGCCTCTGAGGGCGACGAGCGCTGCCTGCTCGCCTTCGATATGTTCGCCTACAAGGCCATGCAGCAGGCCGGCTCCATGATCGCTTCCATGGCGGGCGTGGACACCATCACCTTTACCGCCGGCATCGGCGAGAACGACTGGTCGATCCGCAAGGCCTTCTGCGACTGCTTTGAGTGGCTGGGCGTACGCATCGACAACAACAAGAACCGCGAGGCCGTGGGCAACGGCCCGCAGGTCATCAGCGCCGCCGGTTCCGCCGTCACGGTCATGGTCATCCCCACCGACGAGGAATACATGATCGCCCACGACGTCGAGCGCCTGACCAAGAACAACTAACGCGCGCATTTGCAAGTAAACGAAAGGCCTCCAGAGCAACGGCTCCGGAGGCCTTTTTACTAGCAGGTGGACGGCGGAAACCCCATCCCATTTCGAGCGCAAATACTGGGACACGCTTTCCGGTTGAGGCACGTTGCGGAAAGTGCGACCCACAATAAAGCAAAATTCCGTCCCAAAGTTTCCCAAACAGGCCCCAAGCGGAAGCCACATCCCACAATCCGCCTCCAAACTGGGATGTAGTTTCCGGCACAACAACCGCCGAAGCCCACCGGCCTTTCAATCTCCAAAGTGATCATCATCAGCAACGCCTTCGCTCCCAGCAACGGCACCCATCCATTCAGATTTTCAGCTCCAGCTCGTAGCCAAGCCGCCGTCCACCCCGGATTCCCTGATTGCTACGTGGCGGCAGGGACCCTACAGGGTAAAGCTCTGAAAATATTCCGCAGGACGCATGAAACCCCCGCCGCACGAAGTGCGCAGCGGGGGTTTCATGCATGTCCGAGGACGTTTTCAGAGCTTTACCCTGTAGGGTCCCGAGGGGATATGTCCGCTACTCAGCCATCTGAGCCTGGACGGCGGTGATGGCCACGACACCCACGATGTCGTCAGCAGAGCAGCCGCGCGACAGGTCGTTGACCGGCTTGGCGATGCCCTGCAGGATGGGGCCGTAAGCGTCGGCGCCGGCGAAGCGCTGGACCAGCTTGTAGCCGATGTTGCCGGCCTCGAGATCGGGGAACACAAGCACGTTGGCCTTGCCGGCAACGGAGGAGCCGGGGGCCTTGAGCTGGGCGACGGTGGGAACGATGGCGGCGTCGAGCTGCAGGTCGCCATCGATGGCGAGCTCGGGAGCCTTCTCCTTGCAGAACTTAACGGCCTCCTGGACCTTCTTGGCGACCTCGCCGCCGGCGGAGCCCATGGTGGAGTAGGAGAGCATGGCCACGTGCGGCTCGACGCTGCCCATAAAGGTGGACCAGGAGTGAGCGGAGGCGATGGCGATCTCGGAGAGCTCGTCGGAGGACGGGTTGATGTTGAGGCCGCAGTCGGCGAAGATCAGCGTACCGTCGGTGCCGAACTGCGGGGTGTCGGTGCACATCACGAAGAAGGCCGAGACCAGCTTGGTACCCGGGGCGGTCTTAAGGATCTGCAGCGCGGGGCGCAGGGTGTCGGCGGTGGAGTGGCAGGCGCCGGAGACCAGGCCGTCGGCGTCACCCATCTTGACCATCATGGTGCCAAAGTAGGTGGCGTCCATCACCTGGGCGCGAGCCTGCTCGATGGTGACGCCCTTCTTGGCGCGGAGCTCGGCAAACTTCTGCGCGTACTCCTCGTGCTTCTCGGCATTGCGCGGATCGATGACGGTGGCGCCGGGAACGTTGATCTCGTCGGGGTTGCCCAGGATGACGATCTTTGCCAGGCCCTCCTCGATGATCTTGGTGGCCGCGACGATGGTGCGCGGATCCTCGCCCTCGGGCAGGACGATCGTCTTAAGGTCGGCCTTGGCGGCAGACTTCATACGGTTAAGGAAATCGCTCATGTTACTCCTTACAAGCGTTTCACTAAGCTCCAGGCGCCCGGCTGTTCACGAATAAACCCGCTGCTAGCGGGTTTACCTTTCAAATTTGTACGCCGCGGTGCTTGAGCTTTCCTTGTGTGGCAAGCTCATTATAGGACGCATTAGCGCTATAATCGCTCTGATAAATATGTCTCGAAGAATGTTCGAGAAAAGCCCAGCTAACGAGCCCGTGGCTTTTGACAAGGAGTATCGATGCAGATTACCTCAGGCCTGCCTGAAGGCTTTAACGCCGGCGCGTACGACATGATTGTCGTCGGTGCTGGATATGCCGGTGCCGTTTGCGCCCGCCGTCTTGCCGAGACCATCGGCTATCGTGTTGCCGTTTTGGAGCGCCGTAGCCACATTGCGGGCAATGCCTATGACTGCACTGACGAGGCCGGAATCCTGATCCACGAGTACGGTCCGCATATCTATCACACCTTTAACGAGCGCGTGCACAATTTCCTGTCGCGCTTTACCAAGTGGACGGATTATCAGCACAAGGTGCTCGCCAACATCAACGGCACCCTTATGCCCGTGCCCTTCAACCACGCGAGTCTCAAGCTCGCCTTTGGTGACGAGCGCGGCGAGGAGCTGTATCAGAAGCTCGTGGAGACCTTTGGCAAGGATGTCAAGGTGCCCATTATGGAGCTGCGTAAGAAGAACGACCCCGACTTGGCCGAGGTCGCTGATTACGTCTACGAGAACGTCTTTTTGCATTACACCATGAAGCAGTGGGGCCAGACGCCCGACCAGATTGATCCCTCGATCACCGGCCGTGTTCCCGTCTTTGTGGGCGATGATGACCGCTACTTCCCGCAGGCTCCCTTCCAGGGCATGCCGCAGGACGGCTATACCGCGCTGTTTGAGCATATGCTCGACCACGATCTGATTGATGTGTTCTGCGACGTGGACGCCCGCGACCTCTTCGAGATCGACGAGACCACCGTCAAGATCGACGGTAAGGTCTATGGCGGCGAGATCGTCTACACCGGTCCGCTCGACGAGCTGTTCAATCTCGACCTGGGCGCCCTGCCGTACCGTACGCTCGACATGAAGTTCGAGACGCTCGATATGGATCAGTTCCAGCCCGTGGGCACCGTCAACTACACCACGAGCGAGGATTACACGCGCATCACTGAGTTCAAGAATATGACTGGCCAGGTCCTGCCCGGCAAGACCACCATCATGAAGGAATACTCCAAGGCCTATACGCCCGGCTCGGGTGAGACGCCGTACTACGCCATTCTTGAGCCCGAGAACCGTGAGCTCTATGAGCGCTATCTTGAGCGCGTCCAGAACCTGACGAACTTCCACCCGGTGGGTCGTCTGGCCGAGTATCGTTACTACGATATGGACGCTGTGACCAATTCCGCCCTCGATCTTTCGGATGAGATTATCGCCTGCCATGCATAAAGTCATAACATTCGGTATTCCCTCGTATAACGCCGCCAAGGACATGGACCATTGCATCACCTCTATCTTGGAGGGGAGCAATTACGCCACCGATATCGAGATTATCGTGGTGGACGACGGCTCCAAGGACGAGACGGCCGCCAAGGCCGACGAGTGGGAGGCCCGTTACCCTGGAATCATCCGCGCGGTGCACCAGGAGAACGGCGGTCACGGTATTGCCGTCCTTTCGGGTCTGCGCGAGGCGCAGGGCACCTACTACAAGGTTGTTGATTCGGACGACTGGCTTGACGGTGCTGCCCTTTCGACCATGCTGTCGATTCTGCGTGGCTTTGAAGAGCGCGACCAGCGCGTTGACCTGTTTATCTCGAACTACGTGTACGAGAAGGTTTACGAGGGCACGCATACCGCTATTGGCTACAAATTTGCCCTGCCGCGCAAAAAGATCTTTTCTTGGGATCAGATCGGTCATTTCCGCCTGGACCAGAACCTACTCATGCACAGCCTGTGCTATCGCACGGATGTGCTGCGCGAGTCCAACCTTCCCATGCCGCCGCACACGTTCTATGTGGACAACATCTACGCCTACGTGCCGCTGCCGCGTTGCAAGACCATGTACTACGCCGACATCGACCTCTACCGCTACTTTATCGGTCGCGAGGGCCAGAGTGTCAACGAGGCCACGATGGTCAAGCGTCTGGACCAGCAGTTCCGTGTTACGCGTATCATGATGGAGTCGTACCACCTGTACAGCGATGTCGAGTCGTCACGCCTACGTTCGTACATGATGGGCTACTTCACCATGATGATGGCGATCTGCTCGGTGCTCACCAAGCTTTCCGAGGAAGATTGCGCCGACGAGCGCCTAAAGACGCTGTGGAATGATTTGAAGGCCTACGACGAGCGCATGTATCGTCGTGCCCGCTACGGCGTGGTCGGGTTCTTCACCAATCTGCGCGGACGGGCCGGAGACAAAACCACGCTTGGCCTATACCGTCTTGCCTCAAAGATCTTCAAATTCAACTAGCTGCCGAGTAATCGCTGCTGATAGGTTGACTGGGCCCCTTGGCCTTTAGTGTGCTACTGCGAACAGTCCTGCTCGCACGGAAAGCACATTAAGTGCTTTCCGACTC
>USAY01000124.1 GCA_900552755.1 uncultured Collinsella sp. | reverse complement strand
TTCGTTCGCGGGGGCGGCGGTCCAAAAGACCAAAGAACCTGCGGATACTTGAACGATTGGGAGTTTGCCCGAGTGGTTAATGGGGACGGGCTGTAAACCCGTTGGCTCTGCCTACATAGGTTCGAATCCTATAGCTCCCACCCGTCAAGTGCCTGTATAGCTCAGTCGGTAGAGCACTTCGTTGGTAACGAAGAGGTCACCAGTTCAAGTCTGGTTGCAGGCTCCATCCGGCGGTGTAGCTCAGTTGGTTAGAGCACACGGTTCATACCCGTGGCGTCACTGGTTCGAATCCAGTCACCGCTACCATAGGTAACACGGTGGCTTCTCAATAGTATGTTGAGAGGCCACTATGGTATAAAGGCAAAGTCCCGTCCGGGGACGACCTGTTAAGAGGAGGGCTTTATGGCCAAAGAGAAGTTTGAGCGCACTAAGCCGCATGTTAACATCGGCACCATTGGTCACGTCGACCACGGCAAGACCACGCTGACCGCTGCCATCACCAAGGTTCTCTCCGAGACCGAGGGCTGCAAGGCTGACTTCACTGCGTTCGAGAACATCGACAAGGCTCCCGAGGAGCGCGAGCGCGGCATTACGATTTCCGTCTCCCACGTTGAGTACGAGACCGCTGCCCGTCACTACGCTCACGTTGACTGCCCGGGCCACGCTGACTACGTCAAGAACATGATCTCCGGCGCTGCTCAGATGGACGGCGCTATCCTGGTCATCGCTGCTACCGACGGCCCCATGGCTCAGACCCGCGAGCACATCCTGCTCGCCCGTCAGGTCGGCGTTCCCTACATCGTCGTCTTCCTGAACAAGTGCGACATGGTCGACGATGACGAGCTCATCGACCTCGTCGAGATGGAGACCCGTGAGCTCCTCTCCGAGTACGATTTCCCCGGCGACGACATCCCCGTCATCCGTGGCTCCGCTCTGGGCGCTCTCGAGGGCGACGCCAAGTGGATGGACGCCATTCGCGAGCTCATGAAGGCCGTCGACGAGTACATCCCGACGCCTGCTCGTAACAACGACCTCCCGTTCCTGATGGCCGTTGAGGACGTTATGACCATCTCCGGCCGTGGTACCGTTGCTACTGGCCGTGTCGAGCGCGGTGAGCTCAAGCTCAACGAGCCCGTCGAGATCGTCGGCATCAAGGATACCCAGAACACCGTCGTTACCGGTATCGAGATGTTCCGTAAGTCCATGGACTTCTGCGAGGCTGGCGACAACGTCGGTCTGCTGCTCCGCGGCATCAAGCGTGAGGACATCGAGCGCGGCCAGGTTCTCTGCAAGCCCGGTTCGGTTACCCCGCACACCAAGTTCACCGGCGAGATCTACGTTCTGACCAAGGAGGAGGGCGGCCGTCACACCCCGTTCTTCGATGGTTATCGTCCTCAGTTCTACTTCCGTACCACCGACGTTACCGGTACGGTCAAGCTCCCCGAGGGCACCGAGATGGCTATGCCTGGTGACCACATCACCATCGAGGGCGACCTCATCCACCCGATCGCCATGGAGGAGGGCCTGCGCTTCGCTATCCGCGAGGGTGGCCACACCGTCGGTTCGGGCATCGTCTCCACGATCATTGAGTAAATTAGCTCTTTGATATAGCTGACTTAGAGAACCCGGCACTTATATGGGTGCCGGGTTCTTTTCTGCAATGGATATTGAGCCGTTGCTGGTGTCGAGAGGATCGATAATGGTCCTGGATGCACCGTCGATTAGCTCTCGATGGCTTCATTGATGTGTTCCAAATATGAATGGATCCACCGAGAACCAATTGACTCGAGGTTTTCATTGACAGCACTTACGTGGAGCTGATAAAGTAACAACTCGTGCCCGTACGGGGCGGAAATGAAAGGTTCAGGATACATGCGTACTCTAGTTACTCTTGCGTGCACTGAGTGCAAGCGCCGCAACTATACGACCACCAAGAACAAGTCGACCATGCCTGATCGTATGGAGATCAAGAAGTATTGCCCCTGGTGCCGTCACCACACGCTGCACAAAGAGACTCGCTAGTCTCTAGTCACATACGCCAGTAGTTCAATTGGTAGAGCATCGGTCTCCAAAACCGAGTGTTGAGGGTTCGAGTCCTTCCTGGCGTGCCAGTCATTATTCCGTAAGCTCCCACTTGGGGGCTTACGGTTTACTCATGTATAAGCGCATTGCGCGGAGGTAACCCAAATGGCCAACAAGAAGAACAAGAAGAAGGCTCAGCAGCCGGCACCTGCCAACAGCGCTGCCGCCAACTCCAAGGTTGAGGCCAAGAAGGCCGTTGCCAAGAAGAACGAGAAGGCTGCGAAGTCCAAGAAGAACGAGAAGCCTGGTTTCTTCGCCCACACCAAGAAGTATTTCGCTTCGGTCAAGTCCGAGATGAAGCGTGTCACGTGGCCCGATAAGAAGGAGCTCGTGAACTACTCGGTCGTCGTTTGCGCTTCTCTGGTCGTCGTCGGCGTCGTCATCGCTCTGCTCGATGCTGGCTTTGGCGAGGCTCTTGCTCTGTTCTCTGGATTGAGGGGCTAAACCATGTCTAAGCGTTGGTACGTCGTTCACACTTACTCCGGATACGAGAACCGCGTAAAGTCCGATCTCGAGCATCGTATCGAGACCATGGGCATGCAGGACCGTATCTTTGATATCGAGATTCCTATGGAGCGCGTCACCGAGATCAAAGAGGGTGGCAAGCGTGAGACCAAGGATTCCAAGATCTTCCCGGGTTATGTCCTGGTCCGCATGGAGATGGATGACGATGCTTGGACGTGTGTTCGCAACACGCCCGGCGTCACCGGTTTCCTGGGCGGCAACGGTAAGCCCGCACCGCTTTCCCGCGATGAGTACAATAAGATGACTCGTCGTCCCGGTAAGGGCGATTCGCCCAAGCGCACCTCGGTTGATATTCAGGTCGGCACGTCCGTCCGCGTCACCGATGGCCCGCTTACCGACTTTGATGGCAAGGTCTCCGAGGTTAACACCGAGGCTGGCAAGCTCAAGGTCACGCTAATGATCTTTGGCCGCGAGACGCCGGTCGAGCTCGACTTTAACCAGGTCGCTGTCATCGCTTAAGTTTTCGTCCGTTCGCGCGAGCGTGCTTCTTCTGTGACTGCTCATCTCAGGAGTGCTTCTAACACGTGCGTGCTTACGATATAGCAAGTACTTCACACTCGTGATTCGAAAGGAATGACCATGGCTGAGAAGAAGGTTGCCAACGTCATTAAGCTCCAGATTCCTGCTGGTGCAGCTAACCCCGCTCCTCCCGTCGGCCCCGCCCTGGGCGCTGCTGGCGTGAACATCATGCAGTTCTGCCAGGCCTTTAACGCCGAGACGCAGGACAAGAAGGGCGACATCATCCCCGTTGAGATTTCTGTCTACGAGGATAAGTCCTTCTCCTTCATCACCAAGACCCCGCCGGCGGCTCACCTCATCAAGAAGGAGCTGAACCTCAAGTCTGGTTCCGCTAAGCCCCAGGCCGACAAGGTTGGTCAGCTCTCCCAGGAGCAGCTCACCAAGATCGCCGAGATCAAGATGCCGGACCTCAATGCCAACGACATTGACGCCGCCAAGAAGATCATCGCCGGTACCGCCCGTTCCATGGGCGTCACCATCGCTGAGTAGCGATTTCTTATGGTAACGACGGGTGCTCCGACCGGGGTGCCCGTTAAATGTGTGCAATAGGGCACACGATACGATGTGGGAGGGCTCACGCCCGTTTAACCACAGGAGGTAATGCACATGGCTAAGCATGGTAAGAGCTATAACGCCGCTGCCGAGAAGATCGACCGCGCCACGCTCTACACCCCCCTTCAGGCTGCCAAGCTCATCAAGGAGCTCGACACCGCCAAGTTCGACGAGACCGTCGAGGCCCACTTCCGTCTGGGCATCGATACTCGTAAGGCTGACCAGAACATCCGTGGTTCCATCTCCCTGCCCCACGGCACCGGCAAGACCGTTCGTGTTGCCGTCTTCGCCGAGGGCGAGAAGGCCCGCGAGGCTGAGGCTGCCGGCGCCGACATCATTGGTTCCGACGAGCTCGTCGCCCAGATTCAGAAGGGCGAAATCAACTTCGACGCCGCTATCGCTACGCCGAACATGATGGCCAAGGTTGGCCGCATCGGTAAGATCCTTGGTCCCCGTGGCCTCATGCCGAACCCCAAACTCGGCACTGTGACCATGGACGTCGCCAAGATGGTCTCCGAGCTCAAGGCTGGCCGCGTTGAGTACCGCGCCGACCGCTACGGCATCTGCCACGTGCCCCTGGGCAAGAAGTCCTTCTCTGAGCAGCAGCTCGTCGAGAACTACGCTGCCCTGTACACCGAGATTCTGCGCGTCAAGCCCTCTTCTGCTAAGGGCAAGTACGTCAAGTCCATCTCCGTGTCTTCCACCATGGGCCCTGGCGTCAAGGTCGATCCCGCTGTCCAGCGTGACTTCCTGGCTGAGTAACTGCTAGTTACTGCCTGAGCAAAGCAAGCATTGCTAAAGAAACCCGGTTCTGCCTTGTGCAGGACCGGGTTTCTTGCTATCTCGGGTTAAAACCAACACGAAGTAGACAGTCGCCTTTGTGGCGGTTACCAAGGGGTTCTGGCGGTTGAGGACTCGATGGCATCGTGGCGTTTGAGCTCGCGGCGCATGGTTTGCGAATTGAGCCAGGCTGCCTGCCAGCCACGGATGGGGTAGCGCGTCTGGTCGAGCTCAAACTGCGTATAGCCGCAGGCGTTGATGATCGTCGTTCCACACACATGCTGCCGCTCGCGCTGAAAATCGTTACCGTAGCTTCGATGTACATGCCCGTGCACCATGTAGTCGGCCCCCCAGGACTCAAGCGCCGTGTTAAAGCACTCGAATCCTCGATGCGGCAGATCGTCCAGATCACCCATACCGGCGGCGGGTGCATGGGTAAGCAGAATGTCGCACCCGCCGACCATCCTAACCTTACGCGACAGCTTACGCATGCGCTTGGACATCTCGCGTTCGGTGTACATGTTGGCGCCGTCGCGATAACGCATGGACCCGCCAAGGCCCGCAATGCGAATCCCTCGGTACGTGTACACGCTGTCCTCTACGCAGATACATCCACCCGGTGCATGACGTGCGTAGCGGTCATCGTGATTGCCGCGCACGTAGATGAGCGGTTTGTTGATGACCGTAACCAAAAACTCAAGATAGTCCGGGTCCAGATCGCCGGCGGACAAAATCAGGTCGACTCCCTCAAAGCGTTCCTTGCGAAAGCACTCCCAAAGGCATCGTTCTTCGGTATCGGCTATGGCAAGGATTTTCATAGGGC
>USAY01000123.1 GCA_900552755.1 uncultured Collinsella sp. | reverse complement strand
ACGGCATCGCCAACCTTATCGAGGACCATGCCGCGACGGCGCATATCCCGGTGCGTTTTGCGGCGACCAAGCTGGTTGAGGGCGACGAGCTGGTGACCGAGGCGCTTCATCTGGACCGTAACGAACTTGACGCCATCGAGCACATCATTACCCAGATGGAGGGTGAGGCCGGTACCGACCGTCTGTCTGCACTGGCTGACATGCGCTTCGGCTTTATCGGCGACGTGTGTGGGCGCTGCGTCGTCAAGCCGCACGAGAGCCGCGAGCACGTGCGTTCCGTCAAGATCGACCGCATCCTGACGGGTCGCTACACGGCCATTCCGGCGTTCCTGGTGATCATGGGTCTCGTCTTTTGGCTGACGTTTGGCGTGATCGGCGCGGCGTTGCAGGGACTTATGGAGGACGGCATCGCTGCCATCATCGCCTCGGCCGATGCGGGCCTCAAGGCGTTCGGCACCAACGACGTGGTGCGCTCGCTGGCTGTCGACGGCGTGCTTACGGGCGTGGGCAGCGTGCTGACCTTCCTGCCGATTATCGTCGTGCTCTTTTTGTTCCTCTCCATTCTGGAAGACTCCGGCTACATGGCGCGCGTGGCCTTTGTCATGGATAAAGTGCTGCGTCGCTTTGGCCTGTCGGGCCGCAGCTTCGTGCCTATGCTCGTCGGTTTTGGCTGCACCGTGCCGGCTATCATGTCGACCCGTACGCTCCCATCCGAGCACGACCGCAAGATGACGGTCATGCTCACGCCGTTCATGAGCTGTTCGGCCAAGTTGCCGGTCTACGGTCTGCTGTGCGGGGCGTTTTTCCCGCAGGCGACGGTCCCCGCCATGGTCTCGCTCTATCTGATTGGCATTGCGGTCGGTTGCATCGCGGCTTTGGTGCTCAATCGCACGGCATTTAAGGGTGACCCGGTGCCGTTTATCATGGAGCTTCCCAATTACCGCCTGCCGAGCGTCAAGACGACGGTGATGCTGGCATGGGATAAGGCCAAGGACTTCATCACCAAGGCCTTCACCATTATCTTTGCCGCTACGGTGGTCATTTGGTTTCTCCAGACGTTCGATATCCGCTTTAATGTGGTCGCCGATCAGTCGCAGAGTCTACTTGCCGGTTTGGGTAGCATTATCGCCCCGCTGCTAGCGCCGCTCGGCTTTGGCGACTGGCGTGCATCCACGGCGCTCGTCACCGGACTTATTGCCAAAGAGAGTGTCATCTCGACCCTCACCGTGCTTTTGGGTGCAACGTCACCCGCGGCACTGTCGACCATGTTTTCGCCGTTCACTGCCTATGTGTTCCTGGTCTTTACGCTGCTGTACCCGCCCTGCGTGGCTGCCATCGGCGCCGTCAAGAGTGAGCTGGGCGCGCGCTATGCCGTGGCCGTGTTCGCATTTCAAGTGACGGTCGCCTGGATCGTGGCGTTTGTCGTGCATTCGGCGGGCATATTGCTGGGGTTGGCTTAGCTATTTATTGATGGCGTAACCTCTGTATATCAAGTTGATTGCGGCCCCGCATCTGTTACTGACGGATGCGGGGCCGTTGCTATATAATCGCCTCCGCTCAAAATGATTGGAGACGTTATATATGAGTCAGGCAAGGCAAGACGGCATCACGCTTAAGCAGTGGCTCCCGCTCATCGGGCTCGCCTGTTGCGCGTTCGTGTTCAACACGTCGGAGTTTATGCCCATCGGCCTTCTGACTGATATTGCCGCATCGTTCTCGCTCACCGAGGCCCAGGCAGGCATCATGATTTCGGTCTACGCCTGGGGCGTCATGCTGCTGTCGCTGCCGCTTATGGTGTTTGCCTCGCGCTTTGAGTTCAAGCGTATGCTGCTCGGCGTGCTCGCCGTGTTTTCTCTGGGTCAGTTCCTGTCCGCTGTGGCACCGACATATCCCATACTGGTTTGTGCACGCCTGGTGGTCGCCTGCGCACATGCCGTGTTCTGGTCGGTCGCCTCGATTATGGCCTCGCGCCTGGTCGACACCCGCCACGGGGCGCTCGCCATCAGCATGATCGCCACGGGCTCGTCCATCGCGCAGATCTTTGGCCTGCCGATCGGCCGCGCCATCGGGCTGGCCGTGGGCTGGCGCATGACATTCGCCGTGGTCGGGGCCTTCTCTGCCGCCGCGGTGGTGTACCAGGCCGCGGTGTTCCCGGCCATGCCGGCGGGCGAGCGCTTTACCGTCAAACAGCTGCCCGAGCTGCTCAAGAACCCGTTCCTCATCGCGCTTTATGCGGTCACGGTGTTCATGGCAACCGGCTATTACGCAAGCTACAGCTATATCGAGCCCTTCCTGGCGCAGGTCGCGCACGTCGACGCGGGCGCCATCACCATGACGCTGACGGCGTTTGGCTGCTCTGGTCTGCTCGGAAGCTGGCTGTTTGGCCGCCTTTTCGATGGGCATCGCTTCCCGTTCTTGGCTATCACGCTCTCCGGCGTGCCGGTGGCTCTGCTGCTCATGGGTTCGGCCGCATCGTCGCTCGCTGCGGTTCTCGCTGTGTGCGCGCTATGGGGCTGCTGCGCCACGGCCTTCAATGTGGCGTTCCAGGCCGAGCTCATCAAGTACACGCCGGCGGATTCGTCGGCTGTCGCCATGTCGATCTTTTCGGGCCTGTTCAATCTCGGCATTGGTACGGGCACCGCAATCGGCGGCGCTGTGGTTTCGGGCCCCGGTATCGCCTGGATCGGCTTTGCGGGCGGGGCGATCACCGTCGTGGGCGTCATCCTCGCCATCACCGTGCTGTTCCCGGCCATACGCCGCGCAAAGCCCGTCGCCTAATCACGTCCCCTCATCAGTTGCGGTGGAATAGTTCCTGTTTAAGGCCTCTGAAGGCCCAAGCAGGAACTATTCCACCGCAACTTATTTTGGGGGAGAGGATACAAGCTGGGCATACAATGGATGTCGTTGTGTTGAGCTTACCGGGAGGTTGCTATGTGGGCATACGAGACGACGTTCTACCAGATCTATCCGCTGGGCTTTTGTGGAGCTCCGCGCGAAAACGCCGCGCCCGTTGCCGAGGATGAGCTCGCCCAGGCTGCCAACGCTGCGCCCAACCCCGATGCGCCCATCATGAAGATCGCCCAATGGGCCGACTACCTGCAAAAACTCGGTATTGGCGCTGTGCTGATCAACCCGCCGCTCGAGTCTGATAGCCACGGCTACGACACGCGCAGCCTGCGCCATATCGACCGCCGCCTGGGCGGGGATGCCGATTTTGCCGCCGTATGCGAGACGCTGCATGCCCATGGCATCTGCGTGGTGCTCGATGCCGTCTTTAACCATGTGGGCCGCGGTTTCTGGGCATTCCGCGACGTGCAGGAACGCAAGTGGGACTCGCCTTACAAGGACTGGTTCCACATCAGTTTTGACGGCGATTCCTGCTATGGCGACGGCTTTTGGTATGAGGGCTGGGAGGGCCATTTTGAGCTTGTGAAGCTCAACCTGCAAAATCCCGCCGTGGTCGATTACCTGCTTGAGTCCGTGCGTCGCTGGGCCGAGGTCTTTGGCGTCGACGGCCTGCGCTTGGACGTTGCCTATATGCTCGACCGCGACTTCATGCGCCGCCTGCACGCCTTTACCCGTGAGCTCAAGCCCGACTTTGTGCTGATCGGCGAGACGCTCCACGGCGACTACAACCAGATCGTCAGCGACGAAATGCTCGACTCCTGCACCAACTACGAGTGCTACAAGGGCCTGTACTCCAGCTTTAATTCGGTCAACATGTTCGAGATCGCGCACTCGCTGCACCGTCAGTTTGGCGGTGACCCGTGGTGCATCTACCGCGGCAAACACCTGCTGTCGTTTGTCGACAACCACGACGTGCCGCGCCTAGCAAGCATCCTCACCGACAAGTCGTGCCTGCGTCCCGCCTATGGCATGCTGTTTGGCATGCCGGGCATCCCGTGCGTCTACTACGGCAGCGAGTGGGGGATTGCCGGCGAAAAGGGCGGTCCCGATGGCGACTGGGCGCTGCGGCCTGCGCTCGATAAGCCTGCGCCCAACGAGCTGACGACCTTCATCAAGCAGCTCGCGCACCTGCGCTCGACCGACGACGCGGCGGCCCGTGCTCTCAACTACGGCGCGTACCGCAACGTGGTGATACAGAACAAGCAGCTGCTGTTCGAGCGCGCCTGCGATGACGCGACGGTACTCGTGGCGGTCAATGCCGTGAACGAGCCCTATACCTTCACCGCCGGCGAGCTCAACGGTTCCTTCGTCGACCTGCTTGCCGACGACGTGCCCACGGTCGAGCTGCCGGGCTCCCTTGAACTTGCGCCCTATGAGGTGCGTTATCTGCTGAGGGTCTAGCTCGTGGCCGCGACGGACGAGGGCTATCAACATATTGAGCATGGGTTTGAGCCCGTGTTTGACGAGCGCTCGCGCGTTTTGGTGCTGGGGTCGTTTCCCTCGGTGCTCTCGCGCGCCAATGCCTTCTACTATGGCAATCCGCAGAACCGCTTTTGGCGCGTGATAGCCGCATGCCTCGGTGTGTCCGTGCCGCCCAACGAGGGCGACCTTTTGGCAGGCAGTGAGCCTGCGACGCTCGATGCCTCGATTGCCGCCAAGCGCTCCATGCTGCTTAACGGCGGCGTGGCCCTGTGGGACGTGATCGGGAGCTGCGACATCAAGGGCTCGAGTGACGCGAGCATTCGCAACGTTGTGCCGGCACATATCGAGCGCATTGCGGGCAATGCGCCTATTGAGCAGGTGGTATGCAACGGAGGTACGGCGGGGCGCCTCTATAAGCGCTATCTACAGGAGCGGACAGGCCTGCCCGCTGTCGTATTGCCGTCAACTAGTCCCGCTAACGCGGCGTGGCGCCTAGAGCGTCTTGTTGGGCGCTGGCGCGAGGCCGTTGACTGGGGCGCTCGCTAATTTAGATATCTGATTGGGCACGGGCGCCGAGGCGTTTGATGATGGCGCGCCAGATTAGTGCGGGCACAGCGGGCCTAGCGCGCACCATGCCGTCGGCATCGACGCTACCGGCATTGCCACCGCCAAGCAGCTGCGCATGCTCAATGGAGCAGCCCATGCGCACAGCGCCCACAAGCTTATCCATCGCTTCTGAAAGTGGTCGACGCAAGAGACCCATACGCGGGGAGTGGCGAAGCGCCGCAATACCGCTGCCGGCACAGACGACAACGCCGCCACACCACAATTGGTCAAGGCGCTCACATGCCTCGTGCAGACGAACGGCGGTCCCGCGCGCCTGCTTAGCGCCCTCTTGTGCGGCTCGAATCGCGGCATAGACGCGCGTTCCCGTACCGCCAAAGCGCTCAAGCGCCTGCTC